>URWL01000247.1 GCA_900551465.1 uncultured Blautia sp.
GTAGGAGATATTTTTGACATTGCCCGTAACATCAATGCAGACTGCTGTGCAAGAATCGGCTGTACATGCTATAAAAATATTCCGGTGAAAAAAATGGCAGATACTCATAATCGATATTTTCTTCGCCTTCATGTGGAGGATCGCTGCGGTGTTCTGGCAGAAATGACAGCAGTTTTTGCAAAATATCATGTAAGCGTTGCACAGATCATCCAGAAAGAGACAAAAGCAGGAGAAAGTGCAGAAGTAGTTGTGATCACAGGCAAAGTTCGGGAAGGAGACTTCCGCACTGCGATGGAAGAACTGTCCGGACGAAATTCTGTACATAAGATTTCCAGTATGCTTCGGGTATACGGAGAATAAGTAAGGGAAAGATCAGGAATTTTTCGGGGAAAATCCTTGAAAAATTCCTGATTTTTGGTAGTATATAATATGTGAGCATATACTTAGCAAATACTCCGCAGTTTTTGTGGGGAAATCATACAAAAAGGAGAACATTATGAGCAAAAAACCAACTGTTTTAATGATTCTTGATGGTTATGGACTGAATGAGAGACATGACGGAAATGCCGTATATGAGGCAAAGACTCCGGTCATGGACAAATTGATGGCTGAGTGTCCATTTGTAGAGGGAAATGCAAGCGGACTGGCAGTAGGTCTTCCGGATGGTCAGATGGGAAACTCTGAGGTTGGACATATGAATATGGGTGCAGGCCGCATTGTATATCAGGAACTGACCAGAATCACTAAGGAGATCAATGATGGTGATTTCTTTAAAAATGAGGCTCTTCTTGCAGCAATGAAGAATGCAAAGGACAATGATTCCGCTATTCATTTTATGGGACTTCTTTCTGACGGCGGCGTTCACAGCCATATCACTCATCTTTACGGATTACTTGAAATGGCTAAGAGAGAAGGACTGAAAAAAGTTTATGTACACTGCTTCCTGGACGGACGTGATACACCTCCGGCTTCCGGAAAGGGATATATCGAACAGCTTCAGGCTAAGATGCAGGAAATCGGCGTAGGCGAGATTGGTGTGGTTTCCGGCCGTTACTATGCAATGGACAGAGATAATCGCTGGGATCGTGTGGAACTGGCATACAATGCCCTGACAAAAGGCGAAGGTGTGAAAGGTACAGATGCAGCAGAGGCAGTTCAGGCATCCTATGACAACGAAAAGACGGATGAATTTGTTCTTCCGACTGTTATTGAAAAGGACGGCAGACCGGTAGCTTCTGTTCAGGATAAGGATTCCGTGGTATTCTTCAATTTCCGTCCTGACCGTGCGCGAGAGATCACCAGAGCTTTCTGTGATGATGATTTCAAGGGATTTGCACGTGAAAAGAAACTGGATGTGACTTTTGTATGTTTCACCAATTATGATGATACCATTCAGAATAAGCTGGTGGCATTTAATAAAGTACAGCTTCACAATACCTTTGGAGAGTATCTGGCAGCACATGATATGACACAGGTTCGTATTGCAGAAACTGAAAAATATGCACATGTTACCTTCTTCTTTAACGGCGGTGTGGAAGAGCCGAATAAGGGAGAGGACAGAATTCTTGTAAAATCCCCGAAGGTTGCTACTTATGATCTTCAGCCGGAGATGAGCGCACCGCAGGTATGCGACAAGCTTGTGGAGGCTATCAAGTCCGATAAATATGATGTGGTGATCATTAACTTTGCTAACCCGGATATGGTTGGACATACCGGTGTGGAAGCAGCAGCAGTCAAAGCTGTAGAAACTGTTGACGAGTGTGTGGGAAGAGCTGTCGAGGCAGTGAAAGAAGTAAACGGCCAGATGTTTATCTGCGCAGATCATGGAAATGCAGAGCAGCTTGTAGATTATGAGACGGGAGAACCGTTTACTGCCCATACTACAAATCCGGTTCCGTTTATTCTTGTAAATGCAGATCCGAAATATACTCTGAAAGAGGGCGGCTGCCTTGCAGATATTATTCCAACACTGATCGAACTGATGGGAATGGAAAAACCGGAAGAGATGACAGGAGAATCCCTTCTTGTTGAAAAATAAAAAATAGATCATACAGAGCAGATCCCGGAGAATATTTCGGGATCTGTTTTTCTGTATAGCCACAATGAATATAATGGACGCTGTTTTGGCAGGATAAAAAGTATATTGCAGGATACAATAACAGAAATAGAGTCTGATATGATAAAAATAAGGTAAGTTGTGACAGTAAGACAGTATATTTTGGCATTTTTGTATATATAGACCAAAACAGGCTGTGAACCGTTATCCGAAAAATGTCAGAATAGGAAAAAACATAGATGAGATATGGTACAAAATGTAGAAAGTATGTTATAATAGGATGGCTTGGTGTATATTAGTTTTGATGTTACGATCAAGGAGAAAAATAGATGAGCAATAAGGAGAAAAGAAAAGATATTCCCTCAGGACCCGGACATGAGACAAAAACACCGTCCGATATGGAAGAGAAGATCAATGCAGCGATGGATAAAATAACAGTATCGCATACTGATGAGGAATATGATCCGGAAGAAGATTACCAGCCTGAGGAAGAGTATGACCCGGAAGAAGATTACCAGTCTGAGGAAGAGTATGACCCGGAAGAAGATTATGAATATGAGGAAGAAGGGTATGAGGAGGAAACGATTTCTGTACGTGACAGATCAAAATCCGCAAGACCTCAGCCTGTAAAATATGTTCCTATTGATGATATTGATGAAAAACTGGCACTTCCTTTGGGGAAGAAAAAAAAGCATAAAGGTTTGAAGATTGCCGGCATTGCAGCGGCAATGGTTATTGTTGCTGCCGGATGTGCATATGGAGCGGCTTCTTATTATTATGCAGACCATTTCTTTCAGGGTACTTGGATCAATGGGATTAATTGTTCTGGAATGACTGCATATGAGGCAGAACAGGCTTTGGCAGAAAAAGTACAGGATTATTCGATACAGGTTGCGGCCAGAGAACAAGAACCGCAGGTCATTACAGGAGATCAGATTTCCTATCAGTATCTTTCTACAGGAGAAACTCTTCAGCTTCTGAAAGCTCAGAAGCCATATGAGTGGATCAAAGGGTATTATGAGCAGAAAAGCTATACGGTATCCGAAAAGGTATCCTATGACAAAACACTCCTTCAGCAGCAGGTAATCTCTTTAAACTGTGCGAAAGCAGAAAATCAGACAGCACCTGAAAATGCCTACGTGGCTTTTAAGGACAATCAATTTCAGATTGTTCCGGAAACACAGGGAACTCAGCTGAATGTAAAACAGGCATACCGGATTCTGGATCAGGCAGTGGCAGAAACACAGGAATCTGTAGATTTTGGATCTACACCGGAAGCGTATGTATCTGCATCTGTAACGCAGAATGATCCGGAGCTACAGTCTGCGCTGGAGGCATGCAACAATTATACAAAAGCAAGCATCACGTATACCTTTGGTGATCAGACAAAAACACTTGATGGAAATACTATTAAAGAATGGCTGCAGTTTGATGAAAAAGGACAGCTTCTTCTGGACGATAATACTTTCCATCAGCATATAGCAGATTATGTTGCACAGCTTGCAGCTACTTATAATACAGTAGGTACAGAGCGGGAGTTTTATACAACCAGCGGACGAACGGTATATGTATCCAGTTCTGTTTACGGATGGGCTATTGACCAGGCAGCAGAGGCAGCGCAGCTTGCGCAGGAGATCCAGTCCGGAACCCAGACATCCAGAGAACCGGTATATAGCCAGAGAGCTAATTCGCATGGAGTGAATGACCTTGGGAACACCTATATAGAAGTAGATTTGAGTAATCAGCATATGTATTATTATCAGTCAGGTGCACTTGTCTTTGATTCGGATTTTGTATCTGGAAATATGAGCTATGCAGACAGGCAGACACATTCAGGTATTTTTACTCTCTATTACAAGAAAAGCCC
>URWL01000248.1 GCA_900551465.1 uncultured Blautia sp.
TTTACGGTTGTTCTTCCCGTTTCGTAGGAAAATCGTAAGAAATTCTGTATAAAATATGAGGATTTCCATATGAGGAAACAACGAAAAAAAGACTTTTGTTCTGATACAATAACTATATCAAAACAAAAGTCTTTTTCTTTAAGGAGGATACGATCATGAAAAAAACAAAAAAATTAAAATCGGTTCTTATAGGTTTTGCAATGCTTCTTGGTCTGGCGGCAGCAGGATGCGTACATGCGGATTCTAAGGATAGAGGATTTACAGATTTTGCACACATTGAAAAAGAATATCTGGAAAGTATTGAAAAGCTGGACTGGCCGGAAGGTACGGAACTTCCGGAAAAACTGGAAGGTGAAGATACCGGCGCATCTTTTCAGACAGGTTATGGAGATACAAGAGCTTCCCTTTTATGGGAATATACATGGATAAAAGAATGGCTGGATACGTATCAGACAGAGCCGGAACAGGCAGAGGAGGCGTTGAAAAAACTGGAGACCGCTTTTGATATGCCTTATATGGGAGAGGATCGCTGCGACGATGCAACCAGAAGATACCTTCGTGAAAATATCAGAAAGGCAAGGGAAGGAAATCCATCCGGATTTATGGAAAGTATCCAGGAGGATCACGCAGACTGAATCATTTTTTGCTTTTGTGGTTATAATGGGAGAATGAGGACTGTAAGAACAGTCAATAACCGCCAACTTCTGAACAAAAAAGTTGGCGGTTGTATTTTTGTGTCAATAGGTACTGTTTTTTTCTGAATTTTTACGAAGAGCCAGCCACATGGTAATGAAAATGATTACATACACCACCATTCCAATACCGGCAGATTCACGGGCAAATATAGTAGAGAGATTCAGTCTGGCCTGTTCTTCGCCAACCTCGGCTACTGCGCCGGAATATTTTTCTAACGCCCAATCCAGTTTAAAAAGATAATAAAAGATCATTCCGACATAAAGAGCAAGAGTACCGCCTATAATTCCTGCATAAAGATTTAAGGAAGGCTTCCAGGAGGAGATTCTCTGTTTTGCGGCAAAATAAAACAAAAATATCATCACCGCGCATCCGAAAAGCAGCAGAACCACTTCCATAACAAATATAGAAATTATGGTGTTTCCGCTTTGGCGGACAAACATTTCTGTGACAGCGTCGATTCCTATTTTTAATAACGTGGCAGCTGCGCCAAAAATGGCTGCCTGACCAAAGACCCTGGAATAACTGTCAATATTTTGAGCATATTCCCGGACTGCCACGTAAAGAGCGCCGGTGTAAAGGAACCACCACAGCAGAGACAGCAGGAAGTACTGATCGAAATATCCCCATGCCATGTAGGGAACACGGACAGTCACTTTGGAAAAAACTCCGAAGCACATAGTTGCTGCAATGACAATGAAAACATCTTTTCTGCTATCCATGGATAAACCTCCTTGCAATGTATATGCTGTATGTATACAGAAAACAGGATGACTGTAGTTTCATGTTTTATTATGGAATAGTCACGCTTATGTTTAAATTCAAAACTTATTTATCTATAGCGGATAAATTGCTCTTTCTAAAGTATAACATAGAAAATTCCAGAATTACAATTAGTTATTTTGAATTTTTAGAAAGCTTTAGACAGACTAATAAAAGCTTCTGTTTAATAACTAGTTGCTAAAATGTCAGATTCGTTCAACTTTTCTTGAATTCCTGATCTTTTATAGCCATTATACGAATACATTCTCTTATGCGCCTTAAAAATTCTTGTGGATCGATACTATTATTTTCCAAAATCCATTTTTTTAAGGAAATGATGCAAGTATCCGTATAAAAAGCAACATAAAAATCCAATTCTGTTTCACCGCCAAGTTTTTTTTTGATAGATTCTTCAATAAATGGCTTCATTATACTACAAAAATGTTCCTCAAAGGAATTTTGTCCCTGTATTTTTAATACTTTCCTGTAAAATTTTTTATGATTATAAAAGTAGTTACATATAATCTGAAGTTTGTCCCATGTATCATCACTGTCTGAATGCATTAATGTGCTCAAGATTTCTACATCAAAAATCCAGTTCATAAGATTATATTTATCTTTAAAGTGATAATAAAAGCTTTTTCTGTTCATGCCACACTGACTACAGATATCTGCAATACTTATCTTAGAAAATTCTTCTTTTTCCATTAAAGTTTTTAAAGACTGTGCCAGCGCTTTTTTTGTAATATTAGAATTGGCCAGATTCACCATCCCCTTTTTGCATTAAACGGTTTTATCCTGTAAGTCTAACAAACATCCCTCATACGTGCAAGATACATTATATGATTATATTTTGGACATTTTTATTTAGATGTCCAAATATCTGTTATAAATAAAGAAGACGCAAATGTTCTTTCCATCATTAAAATGTTTTAAACTTTATGATTTTTAGTAAATGGTGTTTGTTTAAAATTAACAATTTAAAGGCAAAAAATTAAGTAATTATAGATAATAGACAATTAAAAAGAATAGGTGTATATTAATAATATAAAGAGCACGAGCTCTTAGAAAGGAGGATTTATATTGAAAGAAAATACCATTATTGCGATCAGCAGACAGTATGGAAGCGGCGGTAAGGAAATCAGTGAAATTATTGCCAGGAAGATGGGTATTCGCTGCTACGATCGTCAGGTATTATATCTTGCGGCGCGGGAGATAGGTGCAGATCATGTCAGTATAGACTCCATCAACCGTCTGGCTTACAGCAGGAGCGGCATCGGGGACGGGGCACTTACCGGAGTCATGGGAATTGGAAATATTCCCGTATATAATCAGATGTTTTTGGAGCAGGCAAAGATGATCCAAAAACTTGCATCTATGGGAAGCGCTGTATTCCTGGGAAGGTGCGCAGACTATGTATTGCGGGAAATGAGTAATTGTTATACATTTTTTATTTATGCAGACAGAGAATTTAAAGAAAACCGCGCAAAAGAATATTATGATTCTGTTTCTGTAAAAGACTTGGAAAAAGAGGACAGAAATCGAGCGGATTATTATAAATATTATACAGGACAACAGTGGGGAGCCTGTGAAAATTATGATATGATGCTAAACACCAGTAAGTTGTCGCTGGAGGATGCGTCCGATTTGATACTGGAATATGTTGCCAGACGTCAGAAAAATCCGGCGCAAATGTAAATTCCCTTAAAACGGGATATTTTTTTAAAACAAACAGAGCACGAGCTCTTAAATAAGAAAGGAGAATTATCATGAGTCAGGAATTAAAAATTGGAGTTGTAGGTGTAGGCGCTATTGGAAGAACGCATATTGAGAGAATTAATGGAAAGCTTCAGGGAGCAAAGGTTACAGCCTGTGCAGATGTAAATGTGGACTTTGGAAAGTCTGTTGCAGAAAAATATGGATGTAAATTTTATGCCGATGGCGAAGAAATGATTGCTTCAGATGATGTAGATGCTGTAATCGTTACAACTATTGACCCGTATCATGAGCAATATGTTATGGCTGCGATAAAGGCTGGAAAATTTGTTTTTTGTGAAAAACCGCTGGCACCTGAACCGGAAGCATGCAGAAGAATTGTAGAAGCAGAAATGGCAGGCGGAAAAAAACTTGTCCAGGTAGGCTTTATGAGAAGGTATGATCAGGGCTACCGTCAGTTAAAGAAAGCTATCCAGAGCAGAGAATATGGTGAGCCTTTGATGCTTCACTGCGCACACAGGAATCCTGCTGTAGATGAGAATTATACGACGCCTATGGCCGTTGAAAATTCCATGATCCATGAAATTGATGTACTGAGATGGCTTTTGAATGAGGATTTTGCTACAGCGGAAGTTGTGTTTGCAAAAAATACAAGACGCACACATAAGAATCTTATGGATCCTCAGATTATGATACTGACTACAAAATCCGGTGTGAGAATCGATGTGGAGGCATTTGTGAATACAGGTCAC
>URWL01000249.1 GCA_900551465.1 uncultured Blautia sp.
ATTATAGGTAATTACTGCAAAATGAGCAAATTTACAAAAGTTTCTTTAAAATAGAATATTGACAGAAAAAGTTTCTTTATGATAGAATTTAGACACATTTCTGTATATTATAGATTTTTTAGCTGTTAAAACACAGACAATGTATATTCTTACGAAACAAGGTGAATAAAATTGAGCCAGATCAGTAAACATATTGGAGAACGAATACGCAATCACAGAAAAAATCAGGGCATGACTCTTCAGCAGCTGGCCGACCTGATACACAAAAGCCGTGCCACCTTAAGCAAATATGAAACAGGCGAGATTACCCTGGACATAGACACTCTCTATGATATAGCAGACGCACTGAATGTTAATATCAATCAGCTTATGGAACAGCAGCCAAAACGACCTGCTGTTTTTCCCGTTCCCGATCAAAAACTGAAAAGTCCTTTTTATCAGGCCCGTAAGCTCTATTTCTATTTTTATGATGGAAGGTATAATCGCCTGAAGGACGGAGTGATCCATATCCATCAAAGCGAGGACGGCAGCCAGTATGAAGCCTCTCTGTCTATCAGCGCCGTAACTCCTACCGGACGGAGCAGTGAAATCTACTATACAGGCAAAGTGGTCTACAGCGATATGCTGATCCGTTTTTCTTTCGTAAATCAGTACAACAGCCTGGAGGAAGATCTTCTTTATATTTTCAATCCTCTGGAGCTTCGTGATTTTACAGAGGGACTTCTCTGCGGCATTTCCAGCGCTGATCTGATGCCCTGCGCTTTTAAATGTCTGGTAACCCTGACTCCACAGCCCCCTACAGATGAACTGAAGCAGCATCTCCTCTTTACCTCCAAGGAGCTTCGCCGCTGGAAAAAATTAAATATGCTTATTGTAGACAACAAAGGCTGCCGGTAATCCGTTTACCAACAGCCTTCTGACATTCTCATATCTTCTGTTTCTGATACTGTCCATTTACACAGGGCTCGGTCCGCCCTCAAATTTTACGGTACATCCACGTTATCTCGGACCGTCCATATTCCGGTAAAGAAGATAAAAATGCACGAATTCTGCGATTCCCAGGATAACGGTCAGTATCAAAAGGATCACGCCTTCCTTTGTGGTAAAAAACTCTGAAAGAGAAAGTCCTCCTGTACCGCCCATCATAAGAAAAATCAGAAAAATAAATCCCAGTGCAGGAAGAGAATGATACAAAATCTTTACCCAACGGCGGCGTTTTGGCTCCATCTCTGTCTCATACAATTCCGGATGGATCATTTCACAATGGATCACGGCTACCGGTACCCGATAGGCCCGTCCATAATTTCGTTCTGCCCGGTACTCCACTCCGTCGATTTCAAACTCCGGATACATTCCTTCCTTTGTGATCACCAGATTCAAATCCTTTTCTTTTGCATATGCCAGAAGCGCATTTGTAAATTCCCGGGGATTGGTCACCGCATCATCCGGTATAAAAGTAAAGACCCTCTGCGCCTCTTCCCGTGCGATCTTTTTGTAATCCTCCACCCAACGGGTAAAATATCCGTCTCTGGAAGTATTCTTTTCCATTTGTTCCAGGCAGCTGTCTATATCCAGCTCCTTCAGAGTCATTTTCTCTTTCCCCATCTGCTCACAGAAGCTGATGGCAGACTGTAGCTTCTTTGCCTGCACCTCCAGCCTGACTTTCTGCATATCTAAGGCATCTCCCATAGCCAGATCTCCCTTAAGAATCAGACGGATCTGTTCAATAGGCATGTCCAGCATCCTCAGCATACGGATAGTCTTTAATATCCGGATATCCTCTTCTCCATATTCTCTGTAGGAATTGATCCGATTCCTTTTTGGACTGATCAGTCCCTGTTTTTCATAATAGCGGATATTCTGACCGGAAATACCGCTGAGAGTTTCCGCTTCTTTAATATTCATAATACTTACTGCGCTCCTTTCGCATCTGATCTTTGTGTTTCTGATGGCGCCATTTTTCAATCACTGTGATTTTATGGCTTCATTATAAGGGTTGTAGTAAGTATAAAGTCAAGTATTTCTCAAAAAAACTCTCCAAAATCGTGTTTTTCTATTGTCGTATATCCACCAGTCCTGTTTCTCTTACCGTCTCTGTAAATTCCCAGCAGGCACCTTCCCCGGAAAGATTCAGAAATGCCTTAGAAAGCTCCGGCTCGTTTACAATCCATGCCATATTTACCTGCAGTTCTTCTCCCGGATTTAGAACAGGGATATAATTTCCGCCGTTTCCATATTCGTCGTGAATACTGTAGTAAGCCATCCCTGTACTGGAGGCCACGCCGTCTCCCTTTACAAAATCATACTCGACGCCATCTTTTTGGAAATTTCCGGTCTCCATATCCCTGACAGAATACGTTCCGTCCTTCTGCTCTATCAGCATCAGACTTCCAAGATACAGCATATGATAAACAGGAGTTTCTGTTGGGTTTTTGTAGGTGACAGTCACATAGAGCAGCTTCTGATCTATAGTTTCCGTTTTTACCACCTGATCCAGGGTTTCCACACCATCTCCTCTTTTTATATAAGACAGGTTATTAACTGCAAGCTTTCCATCGCTTCCCAGTGCTTCCTTCCATCCGTCCGGAAGCACTGCGCCATCCAGAAGACTGAGGTCGTCAGAAACCTGTACGGAATCTACCCTCATCTGGACTTCATCCAGTTCCAGATATTCTCCGTTTTCTGTTTCACCTGTTACTCTCTGTTCCAGCCATTCCCCCGGTTTTACTACAGGAAGCTCGTTCTCTGCTATGGAAGTCTCCAAAGGCTCCGCCTCTTCCGTTTCCGGTGAAACGTATTCACTCCAGGAATACAGATTTTCTGTTTTTTCCATTTCACCTGTCTTCACAAGAGAAATGTTTTCTGCAAATTTTACCGCATCTTCTTTTGTCACATCATCCCCGATATTCATTATAACTACCTGGTATTCCTTGGGGCACAGAAGATAGATCACCTGGTTAAAAGTTTTATCCTGCTCCAGATCCTGAAATCTCAGGTAAATTCCCTCTCTGCTGCCAAAAGTTCTTTTCTCACTTTCTATTACTCCTGTTTCCGTAAGAATCTGATCCGTGTCATCACTGTCCAGAAGTACCGTCCCTATGGAAATCCCTCCCTGATCCGGTGTTTCTGAGTAAAAAAGCCTTGTTTTTCCAGAAGCGTCATCTACCCATTCCATTCCTTCTGGAATATACCCGGCCTGGATCTTCACCTGGGGAATTTCATCTGGAACTGCAAAGAAAGTCGTACCTTTTTCCATAGTTATCCCCGCAGAAATTCCATATTTCCCCTGTTTTTCCACATACATGGTGTATAACTGATATCCTGCGTAAGCCACTGTGGAAAATCCAAGAGCACACAGGGCTGCCACAGCCGCCGCACGGACAGGACTCCATTTTCTTTTTTTCCGGGGAGTTCTTATGCTGACTGCCGTATCCTTTTTTCCAAGTTGGTTTTCTACCTCCTCCACCATCATCCTGTGGATAAAATCAGGAGTCTCAGGCAGCTCTTTTTTAATCTCTTCCAGTCTCATATGGGTACCTCCATTTGCGTAAGTCTGTCCCTTAGCTGCATCCGCGCCCGAAAAAGCCGTTTCTGTACCGCCCCTTCTGTAATTTCCAGAATCTGTGCGATTTCCCTGATACTGAAATCCTCTCCATAATACAGGATCACCGGAATCCGAAGCTCCTCCTTTAGAGAGTTCACAGCTGAATAAAGATCACTGTAATCCCTTTTCTCCTCTGCTTCCCCAGATGAAAATTCCTTTATTTCCTCCATGGAAACATATCGGCTTTCCCGACGGAGCAGGCTGTAGCACTCGTTAATCAATATCCGCATCAGCCAGGTTTTTGCATACTTCTCCTGTCTTAACG
>URWL01000250.1 GCA_900551465.1 uncultured Blautia sp.
TCTGTACCATCTGCTTTTTCTGCATAAGCTCCGCAATACATAACTCCCATAAGGCGACAGGTGTTTTCCTGATTCAGATACCAGGCCCTTTCCCCATGGAAAGACATATCCGGAAAACCTTTTGCCAGATAATCCACTCCTTTTGGCTCATTTTTCATATGAAGCACCGGATGAGCTTTCCGAAAGGCTACAGCTTCTTTTACAAAATTAAAAATTCTTGAATTTTTTCGCAGCGCTTTCCAGTCTGTCCAGCCGGAAGGATTGTCCTGACACCATGCGTTATTATTGCCTTCCTGAGAATTGCCAAACTCGTCACCGCCATAGATCATCGGTGTGCCCTGACTTAACAGAAGCATCAGAAAAGCATTTCTGATCTGCTGCTCTCTCATTCTCTTTACCGCAAGCTTTCTGGTAGGTCCTTCGATTCCGCAGTTCCAGGAATAATTATAATCGCTGCCATCCTGATTCCCTTCACCATTTGATTCATTATGCCTGTAATTATAGGACACGGTATCATAGAGGGTAAATCCATCCTGACTTGCCATATAATTGATGTTTCCACCTAAAGCACGCACATGACGGACGTGATATTCTGCCGAAGGGATCATCCCTTCATCGCTTTTCAGATAACGGCGCATATCCTGCTGAAAACCGCCCTGGTATTCTGCTGCCATCCCGTCTGTTTCCATGTAATCCGGCACTGACTGAAAAAGCTTCTTTGTTCCATAGAGAATGTGATCTTTTGCCAGCAGTTCTACCGGAACACCGTCTCCGATAAAATGGAATCCATCCACATGATAATATGTTTTCCAGAACCAGGATGCCTGAAGAGCCATAAGAGGATTCGTCCCTTTTGGAAAATAAAATTCCATGATACACTGGATACCTGCTTTGTGCATGGCTTTTATCATATCGCGAAATTCTTTTTCCGGTTCTTTTGTAGCGCAGTAGGATCTTTTGGGTGCAAAATACCAGCCGTCCTGATATCCCCAGTAATTAACTTTTCCTTCACTGCGCTTCTCTGTGATCAGCCCGTCTCCCCGAACCTCGGAAGCCATTTCCTGAAATTCATAAGCAGGCATCAGTTCCACTGCATTAATTCCAAGCTCCAGCCAGTATGGAATCATTTCCTTTAATCCTGCAAAGGTTCCACGCATCTTCTGAGACAGTTTCTGCTGTTTTGTATATCCCCTTACATGGAGCTTATACAATATCATTTCATGATAAGGAATTTCCGGAGCTTTGTCTCCCTCCCAGTCGTATTCTGTCTCCGGCAGAAACGTACAGCGTACACTGTTTTCGTCTTCGCTTCTGGAGGGCACACCAAAATGCTCTCTTCCGCAAATTCCATGGGCATAAGGATCCTGACAGATTTTCCCATTTATTCGAAAATTATATTCATATTTTTCTGTATCCAGTCCTGACACAAGAAGAGTACACACTTTTCCCGTTCGACTCTCTTCCGTAAAAGGGATTTCTTTTCTCGGGTGTAAGGAACCTTTACGGTAAAGTACCAGAGAAGCATCTGCTCCACAGGGAATTTCAGCAGCAAAATTCAGCCCTTCTGCATTTTTGTTGGCACCAAGCATCACCGGATTCCCATTTCGGATAAATAACCCGCTCTGTTTTTCCATGATCAGTTCTCCTTTTTGTAGTTTCGTTCTGAATCAATCTTTCCGCTCATGTATTTTCAGAGCTTCAGATCCAGTTCCACAGGACAATGATCTGAGCCAAATATTTCTATATGGATTTTGGCATCCTCAAGCCTGTCCTTTAAAGATGGAGACGTGATAAAATAATCAATCCTCCATCCGGCATTTTTTTCTCTTGCTTTAAATCGATAAGACCACCAGGAATAAATTCCCTCCTGGTCCGGATAGAAATAACGGAACGTATCTATAAAACCACTTTCCAGAATTTTTGTAAAGCAGGCTCTCTCTTCATCCGTAAACCCTGCATTTTTTCGATTGGTCTTAGGATTTTTCAGATCGATCTCACGGTGTGCCACATTCAGGTCTCCGCAGCAGATCACAGGTCTTTTCTCCTGAAGCTTCAGAAGATACGCAAGAAAATCTCTCTCCCATTCCATTCGATATTCCAGACGTCTCAGTTCACTCTGGGAATTAGGTGTATAAACGGTTACAAGATAAAATTCCTCGAATTCCAGAGTGATCACACGGCCTTCTTTATCGTGCTCCTGGATCCCGATTCCGTAAGAAACAGAAAGAGGCTCCTGTTTTGAAAAAACAGCAGTACCGGAATATCCCTTACGGTTGGCATAATTCCAATACTGATGATATCCCGGAAGTTCCAGTTTCACCTGATTTTCCTGACATTTTGTTTCCTGAAGACAAAAGATATCTGCATCCAGTTTATGAAAACTCTCTTCAAAGCCTTTCGTGATACAGGCTCTGATCCCATTTACATTCCATGAAATTAGTTTCAATTTTTTCCTCCTGATGAGTTTTTTTATCTTACTGTATTTACAGTATATCATATTTAACCTATGATTCAAAACATGTTTTGTAATTAGGGGAATATTTATTTACTATTATAATTTCTTTTTGCCTTATTGCCAAAAGAAATCATTTTACAATAATCTCTTTATCTGATAAAATATAGGATACAGTCTGGCAGAAACACCCGGACAAATACGTTAAAGTGAGGAAAATACCATGAGTGAAGAATTCAAAAATGCAGGCTGCAGTGCCAGTGACTGCTCATCCTGCTGTGAAAGCTGTGGATCCGGACAAAATCAGATTCCGAATACCATTTCCCTTACACTGGATGATAACACAGAAGTAGAATGTGCCATTCTGACTATTTTTCCTGTGAAAGAAAAAGAGTATATCGCTCTTCTTCCTTTGGATGAAAACGGACAGAATCAGGACGGAGAGGTTTATCTTTATGTTTTCTCCCGGACAGAACAGGGAGATCCTATGCTTGCAAACATTGAAAGCGATGAAGAATATGCTTCTGCAGCAGAGGCCTTTAACAGTATTCTCGAAAACGCGCGCAGAGCAGAAGAGCATGGAGAATATACAGAAGAAAAAGGAGAGTCTCTGGAATAATTCCAGGCTCTCCTTTTTTGCTGCCTTTATTTATTTGTGGTGCTTCCAAATCCACCATTACGGATGCCTGTTGCATCGTCGTCTACGGTGATTCCATATTCTACAAAAATCCCCTGCATAAATCCGGTTCCTTTTGCCAGTTCTACCGTTTTGCCTTCTCTTCCATCATTGGTCAGCTTTGCAAACATGTGTCCCTCATTGTCAGAATAAAAATAATCACTGTCAATGATCCCAACTGTATTATTCAGCTGAAGGCGGTATTTAAAGCCCAAACCACTTCTGGGATAGCATTTCAGCACCCATTCCTGATCCATTTCTACCCGGATGCCTGTAGGAATTTTAATGCTTTCTCCCGGTGCTATGGAAAAATCTGCAGGAGCATAAAAATCATAGCCGGCACTTCCCGCTGTTGCTCTTTTGGGAAGTGCGATATTTTTATAGATTTCTTTTATTTCTTCATCGGATGCTTCCGGAAAGTTATCTTTCCAGTCTTCCAAAAAACGTGCTTCACTTACTTTATGAAATTTTGCAATTCTCTTCATGCTGTTCTCCTGAAGTTATTCTGCATGGAGGATGATCTTTCCCTGACGAAGAGTCTCCGGAACATTAATCACCCGCTGATTATCTGATCCTTTCCATTTTAAAGAAGGATCTCTTCGATCTACAAGAAATTCTCCATCTACACATACGTCAAGATAATGAATGACCTCTTCATTCTGGATTTCTTCCCAAAGGGAACCTGTATAAAGCCAAATGGTCTTATTTGGATATTTCTGACGGATTTTTCTTGCAAGAT
>URWL01000251.1 GCA_900551465.1 uncultured Blautia sp.
CCGGATTCTGGATAAAGGCTCTGCACTGGTCTAAGATTCTGTCCAGAGTGGTATCGCTCATAAACAGTCCGGCACGGGATTTTTCTTCTTCAAATTCCAGTATACTTTGAAAATAAAGCCCTATAGAGCTTAAAAGGTTCAGATAATCGGCGATATCCTGGTCTTCATAAAAGGTGTATTCTGCCAGAAGGACAGGAAGCTGCGCCTGGATTCCAAGGCTGGGGGAAAGCATTTCTTCCAGGAGGATATGATCCTTAAGGGAAAGCTGTGTATGAAAATACAGAAGAAGCATATCCAGGGTGATCTGATTCTCCCGGGAAAGCTTGTCGGGAGAAAAAGTTTTCAGCTTTTCCAGATAGCCTGTATAAAGCCGGTATGTACCATCCATATTGCTGCTGACCGTACCAAGAGACGGAGCCGGACGGGAGATTCCTTTTTTCTCAGGATGCGCCAGAGAATAATGAAGCGTCAGCATACTTTCGGAAACTTCTTTTTCAAAAATTTCATTGGTAAAGGTACGGAACCTTCCGTTCTGGGACCATACATGGCTGGAAAGAAAACCAAGCCCCATCCCTGCAAAAAGAACAAGACAAAGAGACAGGCCTATGAGTATGGATTTTTTGTATCGGTGTAAATAAGAGCGCATAAAATACTCCTGGCAAAGGTGTTTTTACTATCTTATTGGAAAAAATACTAATGTATGCTAAACTGAGAAAAAGACAGTGAAAAGACGGAAAGGAGAACTTTATGTCAGAACTTTATGATTTGGCCATATTGGGAGCAGGGCCGGCAGGGATCAGCGCAGCAATCTATGCGGCAAGAGCGAGGCTGAATACTTTATGGATCGAGAGAAAATTTGCTCAGGGCGGACAGATTGTAGATACTTATGAAGTGGACAATTATCCGGGACTGCCCGGGATCAATGGAATGGATCTGGGAGAAAAAATGGCTGCCCATGCAGAAAAACTGGGTCTGACTCCCTTGAGAGAAAATGTAGTTTCTGTGGAGGATGAGGACGGGATTAAAGTAATCCGTACAAAAAAGAATGAATACAGGGCAAGGGCTGTGATCCTTGCATTTGGCGCGGCTCACAGAACCCTTGGAATCCCTGGAGAAGAGGCTCTGAGCGGAATGGGCGTGTCTTATTGTGCCACCTGTGACGGGGCTTTTTTCCGGGATCGTACAGTAGCAGTGATTGGAGGCGGAAATGTGGCGGCAGAGGATGCCATCCTTCTTTCCCGAACCTGCAAAAAAGTTTATGTGATCCACAGAAGAGATCAGATGAGGGCAGACCAGATCCTGCAGGAGAAGCTTTTTGCCTGTGAAAATGTGGAGATGATCTGGGATACAGTTCCGGTCAGTATTGAAGGCGAGGAAATGGTATCGGGAATAAAGCTTCAGAACAAAAAGACCGGAGAGGAAAAAGTGCTTTCTCTGGACGGTGTTTTTATTGCTGTGGGAATCGTACCCAATACAGAATTGTTTGGAGATCTGGTAAAGCTGGATGAAAGCGGATATATTGTTGCAGGAGAAGACTGTGTAACCAGCACGCCGGGCATTTTTGCAGCAGGAGATATCAGGACCAAACAGCTTCGTCAGGTGATAACAGCCGCAGCAGACGGTGCAAACGCCGTGATATCGGCAGAAAAAATATTGTGATATTTGAAAGAAAGGAGCATATTATGGCAGAAGTAAAACAGATTCCTTATAAAATTTATCTGGAAGAGCAGGAAATGCCGGAAGCGTGGTATAACGTACGTGCAGATATGAAAAATAAACCGGCTCCTCTTCTGAATCCTGAGACATTAGAGCCTATGACCGCAGAGGAACTGGGCGTGGTATTTTGTGATGAGCTCGTAAAGCAGGAGCTTGATAATGAAACTCCATATATTAAGATTCCGGAAGAGATCCGCAGCTTTTATAAAATGTACCGTCCATCTCCTCTGGTACGTGCATACTGCCTGGAAGAAAAACTTCAGACTCCGGCAAAAATCTACTATAAATTCGAAGGAAATAATACCAGCGGAAGTCATAAGCTGAATTCAGCCATTGCGCAGGCATATTATGCAAAAAATCAGGGTTTAAAGGGTGTTACCACAGAAACCGGAGCCGGACAGTGGGGCACTGCTCTTTCTATGGCGTGTGCATATCTTGATCTGGACTGCAGGGTATTTATGGTAAAATGTTCTTATGAGCAGAAGCCTTTCCGACGTGAAGTAATGAGAACTTATGGGGCTCAGGTAACGCCGTCTCCATCTGAAACAACAGAAGTAGGAAGAAAGATCCTGAAAGAGCATCCGGGTACATCGGGAAGCCTTGGATGTGCTATTTCAGAGGCTGTAGAATGCGCGACAGGCATGGAAGGCTACCGTTATGTTCTGGGAAGCGTTTTGAATCAGGTGCTTCTCCATCAGTCTATTATCGGGCTGGAAACAAAGGCGGCTCTGGATAAGTATGGAGTAGTTCCGGATATCATCATTGGCTGTGCCGGAGGCGGCTCTAATCTTGGCGGTCTGATTTCTCCTTTCATGGGAGAAAAACTCAGGGGAGAAAGAGACTATCAGTTTATTGCAGTGGAGCCGGCATCCTGCCCCACTCTTACAAGAGGAAAATTTGCATATGATTTCTGCGACACCGGTATGGTGACACCTCTAGCTAAAATGTATACTCTTGGCAGCGGATTCATTCCGTCAGCAAGCCATGCAGGCGGTCTTCGCTACCATGGAATGAATCCGGTACTGTCTCAGCTTTATGCAGACGGATTGATGGAAGCTCGCTCTGTTGAACAGACTTCTGTTTTTGAGGCGGCTCAGATGTTTGCCCGCGTGGAAGGAATTCTTCCGGCGCCTGAAAGCGCTCATGCGATCCGGGCAGCTCTGGATGAAGCAATGAAATGTAAAGAGACCGGAGAAGAAAAGACTATTGTGTTTGGACTTACCGGAACAGGATATTTTGATATGTTTGCTTATGGAAGATATAATGATGGAGAAATGAGTGATTATATTCCCACAGATGCAGAACTTCAGGCTGGATTTGATGGAATTCCAAAAATTTAAATCGTAAGATTGCTTCTATGGGAGTCCCGCAGTAAGTAAAATAAAAACCCGTACCCGGCAGCCGTGACAACATGGCAGCCGGGTACGGGTTTAATTTCCGATTATTTTTTTGCAGAAGCGTTGGGAATATGGCATAAAGATCTGTGCGACAGGACCTACGATAAAGGCACAGATAATGGTTCCCAGTCCAAAGGTTCCTCCAAGCAGAAAACCTGCGATCACAAAGAAGCAGTCTGTCAGGATACGCACGATGCCGAAAGGCTTGTGACTTTTGTCGCTGATGACAATGGCAACCAGATCATTGGGACCTGTTCCTGCTTCCGATTTGATCACTATGGTCATGCCAAGAGCAAGGATGATACATCCTGCCACAAGGACGATGATGCGCACTGCTATGGGCAGAGAACTGTTGATATAGTCTCCAAGCAGGACGGTAAAAAGATCAATAATAGGTCCGCCCAGAAACATACAGATGATCGTTCCAATTCGTATGTAGCTTCGGTCAATGAAAAGCAGCACCATAATGATCAGAAAACAGATCATCATGTGAGTTCGTCCGTGGGTCCAGTTAAGAGCTGCCGGCCATGGGACACTGCGGAAGATTCCCTGCACAAGGACATTAAAGGGGTCAGTTCCCAGATTTGCCTGAATAAAAAAAGTCACACCCAGGTGAGCAACAGACAGACCGAAAACCAATAAGATAATTTGTTTGATTTTTTGTTTTGGTGTCATAATGTGTAGTTCCTTTTTCTTTATTTTATCAATATTTTATCATATCAGACAGGCTTAT
>URWL01000252.1 GCA_900551465.1 uncultured Blautia sp.
TGTAAAAAAAGGTCTGGAGGACGCCAGTCTGGAAGAAGAGCTTACGGCGGTAGATAACTACATTTATATTCTTAACGTAAGGTTTTCCGGGGATATTCATTTTACAAAGGTGGTGGACGCAAGACTTATGGATTGCCGGGTTCCAAGCATGATTCTGCAGCCCATTGTAGAGAATGCAGTAAATCATGGAATCCGGAACATTGACTGGGAAGGAAAAATATTACTGGAAATTACCGGAACAGAGGACATGATTCATATACGGATAAAAGACAATGGAAAGGGTATGAGCCGGGAACGGATCTGTGAGGTTTTAAGCGGAAATTCGGGCGAAGGCGAGGAACAGTCAGATTCAACAGGAGTAGGGATGAATAATGTGATCAGCCGTCTGGAGCTTTATTACAATCAGAAAAACCTGGTGGATATCAGCAGCCAGGGGATAAATATGGGAACAGAGGTTACATTAAGGCTCCCGCGAACAGGAGGAAAGAAATAAATGTACAGAATTATGCTGGCAGATGATGAGGGAATCATGCTTGAAGCACTGAAAAATATCATTACCTCCAATTTTGGGGATGAGTGTGAAATAGCAGCTGCAAAAACAGGAAGGGCAGTGGTTGAACTGGCAGAGAGCTTTCGTCCGGATATTGCTTTTATGGATATTCAAATGCCCGGATTGAATGGAATCCAGGCAATGAAAGAGATTCAGAAGTATAATAAAAACATGATTTTTATTGTGATCTCAGCTTATGATAAATTCAGCTATGCCAGAGAAGCCATTAACCTGGGTGTTCTGGAATATCTCACAAAACCGGTAAATAAGCGAGTGGTTATAGATGTATGCATGAAGGCAATGAAAAAGGTGGATGAGGACAGGCAGAAACGCAGCGATGATCTGGAAATCCGGGAAAAGCTGGAGACTGTGATCCCCATTCTGGAAAGCGGATATTTATATAATATTCTTTTGATGGACAGCTTTCATGATTATAATGACAATTATAGGCAGCTTTTGGGAATAAAGGAAAAACATGGTTTTATGATCGTGGTGGAATTCGGAGACAGCCAGGAAAACGGTCAGCTGACCAATGCAGTAGGCGCAGGTGTCCGTGCGGAGAAATATTATCCGGATATCAGAGAAATTGCCAGAGAGTTTTTTCACTGTCTGGTTGGTCCGGTTATGGGAAATCGGGTAGTGCTTCTGGTTCCTTTCGAAAAGCCTTCCATTGATTATGACGGGCGCGTCCATATTCTGACTAAGACAAGAAATATGATCTATAAGCTGGAAACCAGAATAGACAGCCGGTTTCGTGCGGGAATAGGAAGGATTCGGGAAGAGGAGAACTTAAGAGAATCTTATTCGGAGGCTGTGCAGGCGCTCAGAGAGGGCAAAAGCCATGTGGTACATATCAATGATATTCCGGCAGAGGCAGAAAATAAGGAAACATGTCCGGAAGAGATTAAAAAAAGATATATCAGAGAAATTGAAAATCTGAAAACCAGGGATGATGTCAGAAGGTGGTTCCGAGAACAGGAAAGAGAATTCAGCAGAAGCACCGGAGTGGACAGAGAAAAACAGTCGGAATCTGTTATGGAAAAGGCAAAAGATTATATCCGGCAAAATTTTCAGAAGGATCTGACTCTCGACGAGGTTTCCAAGAGTGTGGACATCAGTCCCTATTATTTCAGCAAACTTTTTAAACAGGAAACAGGGGAGAATTTTATTGAATACCTGACTAGAGTAAGGATGAAAAATGCAGAGAAGCTTCTTCTGGACCCTTCTTATTCGATCAAAGAAATCTGTGTGATGTGCGGATACGGAGATCCGAATTATTTCAGTAGGATTTTTAAGAAGTACGAAGGTGTAACACCAAGTGAATACAGGGAAAGGCTGGGATAATATATATGAAAAAAACAGCAGAAATTTGTCTTATTCTGTTTCTGACTTTATCATTTCTGGGAGGCTGTGGGACAAAAATGCAGGAAACGAGGACACATACAGAAACAAAAAATTCTCAGGAAGAAGAAAAAGGTGTCAGTATTGGGGTAAGCTTTGATTCTTTTGTGATTGAGAGATGGCTCAGGGACAGGGATGCATTTGTTTCAGCGGCAGATAAGCTGGGGGCAGAGGTCAATGTGCAGAATGCAAACGGAGATCTTCAGGAACAGATTGAACAGATTCGTTATCTGATTAAAAAACAGGTGGATGTGCTTGTTGTGGTAGCAGCAGACTGTCAGGCTCTTTCTAAAGTGATGCTGGAGGCAAAAGACGCAGGGATTTCCACAATTTCCTACGATCGTCTGGTTCAGAATGCAGATTCAGATCTCTATATATCCTTTGATAATGAAAAGGTAGGAGAATATATGGCGGAGGCTCTTATGAAAGAAATACCTGAGGGCGGAGAGATTTTTATGCTTCAGGGACCGGAAGAGGACAATAATGTAAAGCTTGTACGGGACGGATTTGAACGTGTGATAAAGGGCAGCGGACTGGAAGTAGTGTATCAGGCGCACTGTCCAGGTTGGCTGGCGGAACAGGCAGCGGAGGATCTGAATGAGGGTCTTAAGCAATTTCCTGACGTAAAAGGAATCATGTGTGGAAATGATGATATTGCAAGTCAGGTAGTCAATACTCTGGCAGAAACAAGAAGAGCGGGAAGTCTCGCTGTAGTGGGACAGGATGGGGATATTGCCGCCTGTCAGCGGATCGTAGAGGGAACCCAGACTATGACTGCTTATAAATCTGTGGAAAGTCTGGCAGAAAAAGCAGCTGCAATGGCAGTAAAGCTTGCGAAAGGGGAGAATCTGGGGTTGGACGGAAAAACCATGAATGACGGTTCCTATGACGTTCCCTGTTATTTTATGGAACCGGAATATGTTTCCGGGGAGAATATGGATCAGGTGATCATAGAAGGCGGTGTTCACAGCAGGGATGATGTATATCTGAATGTACAGAAGTGATTTCCTAAAAACGAAAAACATGTCAATAGCATATTTTTGTTGCAAAAATGTCTTGTATTATACAGGGCATTTTTGCTTTTTAAAAAAATCTCCAGAATCATGACAACTAATTCCAGATACTTTCGTGCTATAGTAACAATATCAAAAGGAACGAAAAATCTAAAAAAGAAAACGGAGGAATTCATTATGAGAAGAAAAGTTCTTGCAAGTCTTCTGACAGTTGCTATGGCAGCCGGATTTGTGGCAGTACCGGCATTACAGACAGAGGTTAAGGCAGACGACAAAAAGCTGGTCGGTGTGGCGATGCCTACAAAGGATCTCCAGAGATGGAATCAGGACGGCGAAAATATGAAAAAATCTCTGGAAGAAGCAGGATTTGAAGTAGACCTTCAGTATGCATCCAATGACGTTGCTACTCAGGTATCTCAGGTTGAAAACATGATTTCCAATGAGTGTGATATTCTTGTTATTGCCTCTATTGACGGAAGCTCTCTGGGAGAGCCTTTAAAACAGGCAAAAGAAGCGGGAATTCCTGTTATCGCATATGACCGTCTTTTAATGGAATCAGATGCAGTTTCTTATTATGCGACCTTTGACAACTATATGGTAGGACAGAAACAGGGTGAATATATTGAAGAAGCGCTAAATCTGAAAGAGGAAAAAGGACCGTTCAATATCGAACTTGTAGCAGGCGCGCCGGACGACAATAATGCAAAATTCTTCTTTGGCGGTGCAATGGACGTACTTCAGCCATACATTGACGAGGGTGTTCTTGTAGTAAAATCTGGACAGACAGAATTTGAAAAATGTGCAACACAGGCATGGGATTCTGCAAAAGCACAAGACAGAATGGACACGATTATTGCAG
>URWL01000253.1 GCA_900551465.1 uncultured Blautia sp.
GGGCTGTATTATCCTGATTCTGATCACTACTTCCGTAGGACAGCCTATCGTACTTTATGTATCCGCCCTGAACAATGTGGATCAGTCTCTTGTAGAAGCGGCCCAGGTAGACGGCGCCAATCATCTTCAGGTATTCTGGAAGATTAAATGGGCTCAGATCAAACCTACCACTCTTTACATTCTGGTTATTACAACTATCAACAGTTTCCAGTGCTTTGCCCTGATCCAGCTTCTTACCAGCGGCGGACCAAATCACAGTACAGATACCATTATGTACTATATCTACCACACCGCCTTCAAGCTGTACCGCTATGGCTACGGAAACGCTATGGGCGTTGTTCTTGCTATTATTATTGCGGTTCTCTCCGCAGTACAGTTTAAATTAACCAGTGAAAAGTAGGGAGGGGAAGCTATGAAAACAAAATTCAGTAAGACAAAATTATACAAAGTCCTGGCTTACCTGACCATTATCATTCTGGCCATTGGTTTTACATTTCCACTTTACTGGATCATTACCGGTTCCTTTAAGACACCACAGGCGATCAACGCAACCTCACCTCAGTGGTGGCCTCAGGAATGGACCATGGCCAACTACGAAAAGCTGTTCAGCAGACAGGTAGCCCCGCTTTGGGAAATCCATGTTCCGTTTACCGATATCGTTTTTGCAGGGCCGGAGGTACCGGCAGCGCTGCGCTGGATGGGCAATACCATTTTTATGGCAGTTGCAGCAATGCTTCTGACCTGTATCACTGCAGCAATGGCAGGTTATGCCCTGGCAAAAAAACGCTTTATCGGACGTACTGTTATTTTTACTCTGATCGTATGTGCTATGGCACTTCCAAAACAGGTTATTCTGATCCCGTTGATCCGCGAAATGTCTTCGCTGAAGCTGTATAATACTCTTTGGGCAACGATCTTTCCCATTGTGGGATGGCCCTTTGGCGTATTTCTGATCAAGCAGTTTGCGGAAGGTATTCCCGGAGAAATGATGGAGGCAGCCCGGATCGACGGCGCCAGCGAATGGCGTACCTTTGCCGATGTAGCTCTTCCTATGATCAAACCAGGTATCGGCGCACTTGCCATTTTTACCTTCATCAATTCCTGGAACGATTATTTTATGCAGTTGATCATGCTCAGCAGCACCAGCAATCTTACCATTTCTCTTGGTATTGCCAAGCTGCAGGCAGAAAACTCAACAGATTTTGGTCTGATCATGGCCGGCGCGGCCCTGGCAGCAATCCCGATCATTATTGTATTCCTGTTATTCCAGAAATACTTTACCAAAGGAATCACCATGGGCGCCGTTAAAGGCTGATCTAAGAAAGGAGAAGACATGAGAAATTTAGAAAAATACAGAGGAGTTATTCCTGCATTTTATGCATGCTATGAAGATGATGGAAGCATCAGCCCTGAAAGAACACAGGCTTTTACCGAATATCTCATCGGAAAAGGCGTAAAAGGTCTTTATGTGTGTGGATCTTCCGGAGAATGTATCTATCAGAGCAAAGAAGAGCGCAAGCTTCTTCTTGAAAATGTTATGAAAGCTGCAAAAGGAAAAATCACCATTATTGCTCATGTTGCCTGCAACAATACTGCAGACAGCCAGGAACTGGCCGCACATGCAGAAAGTCTTGGTGTAGACGCTATTGCCGCTATCCCGCCGATTTATTTCCATCTTCCGGATCACGCTATTGCACAGTACTGGAATGATATCAGCAGCGCAGCTCCTAATACAGATTTTATTATCTACAACATTCCACAGCTTGCAGGCGTTGCTCTCAGCCTTCCTCTTTATAAGGAAATGCTGAAGAATCCAAATGTGATCGGTGTAAAGAACTCTTCCATGCCTGTACAGGATATCCAGATGTTCAAAGATGTCAAAGGTGATGACAGCATTATTTTCAATGGTCCAGATGAACAGTTCATCTCCGGCCGTCTGATCGGTGCTGACGGTGGTATCGGCGGAACCTATGCTGTTATGCCGGAGCTTTTCCTTGCAGCCGACCAGGCATTAAAGGCAGGCAATATCCAGCGTGCAAAAGAAATCCAGTACAAAATCGACCGGATCATCTATGCAATGTGTTCCTGCCACGGAAATCTTTATGCGGTTATGAAAGAAATCCTCAAAATGAACGGAATAAATGTAGGCGGTGTTCGTAAACCACTGGCATCTGTCATACCGGAGGATATGCCTCAGATTGAAAAATGCAGAGAAATGATCCAGACAGCAATTGCTGAATTATAAACCAAAAGCTTACTTTCAGGAACTTCCTCCTGAACCAAAAACTCCCCATGGAATCCACAGACTTTGTGGGCTCCATGGGGAGTTTTTTCTCTTCAAAGTTTTCTACATCTCATCCAGAGCTTCCATTGTATAGTCATGGAGTGTCTCTCTCCTTCGGAAATCTTCCGACCGCAGCATCCTGGAGTAGAGCATGTCCACCATCACAAGGATTGGAAACTGAGGAGAAATATCCTTTCCTCTTTCCAGATTTTCTTTGACAGCAAACAGCATGACCTCGTCACAGAATTTTTCAAATTTCTTTTCTTTATGGGAGGTCATAAGCACCACTGCTGCTCCGCATTTTTTTGCCGCACTGAGAGAATCGATCACCACCTCTGTCCTGCCGCTGACGCTGATCCCTATCACTCCGCAGTTTTCGTCCAGAAGCACGGAGTTCATCTTCATGATATGCTCGTCGGTAATTGCCTCAATGTTCACTCCAATCCTCATAAAGCGGAGTTTCATCTCTGTTCCGGCCGTTCCGGAGCTGCCTTTTCCGTAAACATAAATTCTTTTTTTCTCGGTAAGGATCCTTACGATCCTCCCGATCTGAGCCTCGTCGATCAGGGAATAGCTTTTGTTCAAAAGCTCCTGATAGCTGTTAAAAACAAGCTTGATATTATTGCTGGCCGGCTGACTGTCAATTCTGGATCCGCTCTGCTTATAGCAGAATATAAACTCCCGGTACCCTTTATAACCGCATTTTTTTGCGAATCGGGAAAGAGAAGCTTCTGATACAAAAAGCTTTTGGGATACACTTTTCGATGACAGATCTGTTTTTGATTCACTATGGATGAAAAAATCTGCTATCGTCTTTTCCAGAGGAGTAAAGCTTCCATAAATCGCTTCTATTCTGGGAATGATGTTCCTTTCGTATTCCTCCATACCGGTTCCTCCTTGTCCCTTTTTGTCCGGATCAATGTCTGCTTCTGAAATTATAATAAGCTCCCAGCATTCCTGCCTGATTCTGATTCTGCGCAAATTCCAGACGGGTATGCTGTGCCACAGAAGGAAGCAGGTACTTGTCCAGACTCTCTCTCAGCATATCCTTCAGGTATTCTTTCTGTGCCATGATTCCTCCTCCGAGAACTACTACTTCCGGATTCACCACATAACAGATATTTGCGATTCCCATTCCAAGAACCTCGCACATTTCCCGGATGGCGCGGATACAGTCTTCGTCTCCCTGCTTTGCCTGCTCAAAAACATATTTTCCATTGATCTCTGCCGGATCCATGTTTTTATATTCCGCTGTCTTCTTTACAAGGACACTGCTTGCTCCCAGATCCTGAAATTCTCCCCCCGGAAGATGCATATAACCTACTTCGCAGCCGCTTCCTGAAAATCCGTGGAACACCTTTCCGTCTATAAGGATCGCACCGCCGATACCTGTACCTATGGTAAGGCAGACGCTGATCCTGCTGCCTCTGGAAGCCCCTGCAAAATGCTCTGCAAGACCGGCACAGTTCACATCATTCTCCACCTCACATGGAATTCCATAAAGCTTTTCCAGTGTTTTTTTGATTTCTGTACC
>URWL01000254.1 GCA_900551465.1 uncultured Blautia sp.
TGTCTGTTTTCTTTGCGTGAACAAACTTTGAAGCTGCTGTGCTTCTATATAAATATCTCTTTTTTTATCCCTTATTTCCGCCGCATCTTCATAGAACTTTTGTGCCTTTTTCAGCCGGTTATCCAGTATGATCAGGTACCTGTCCAGCACCTCTGTAAGTTCCGGCATGACAACAATTTCTCCTTCTGAAACGCTTTTTTTCAGTTTCTCCAGACGTGTTTCACACAGACTAATCTCATAGTCTCCGGTATCTTTTTCCTGTGCTTTATCTCCAGAAAATTTAATTCTTGCTGTCTCGCTCTGACATCTGGTCCGGATTACAGCAATCTCTCTTTCCATGTTTCTTTTTCTGTTTCCCAGTTCATTTACGATCTGTTCATACATTTCCGTATTAAACAATTTCCGAAAAATTTTCTTTTTATCATCTGATTTTGCTCTCAGAAGCTCCATAAATTCACCCTGAGCGATCATTGCCACCTGCATAAACTGGCTTTTTGTAAGACCTGTGATCTCCTGGAGTTTTGCGTTGGCCTCCTTAGGAGGATATTCTGTTCCATCCGGCATAAAAAGAGAGACAGATCCGGTGATCTCTCTGGTGCCTTTTCCTTTGGCCGCACCTCGTGTAACAGTCTTTAAATGTCTTGGAACACGCCGGACAATATATTGTTCTTCCCCTTCCATAAACTCCAGCTCCACATACGGCTCAATATTCAATTCCGCATACTGGCTCTGAAGTACCACTCCTTCTTTTTTATTGGATGTGGAACTGGCTTCTCCATACAAGGCAAATACAACAGCATCAAAAATAGTTGTTTTTCCCGCTCCTGTATCTCCTGTGATCAGAAACAGATTCTGCTCCGGCTTTGTAAAATCTATTATCGTCTCTCTTCCGTAAGAGCCAAATGCCTGCATTTTTAATTTTAAAGGCCGCATTCTTATTTCACCTCCTGAACCGTGTGGATCACATCCATAAGGAGCTCTTTTTCGACTTCATCTGTATCCTGTAAAAATGCACAGCACAGTTCAAAGGGATCCAGAAATTTCTGTTCTTCCATCTGCATTTCTGTAACAGCATTTCTCAATCCTTCCCTTCGTATCTCCAGAAGTTTTGGAAAGGCAAGACGCAGACGGTCCTGCATATCGATCACATCCAGATCCACCTTATCTGTAAGAATTACTGTTACATAATCTTCACAGCCCTGCTTCAGAACCTCTTCCAGCTTTCCTTTTATCACCCGGACCTGACGAAGCGGATTTAAAGGGAGAACAGTAACTTCAGGCTGATTCTCCTTTTCAAAAATGTCCACCATAAGGATCCCTTTCTGCTGCTCTGCCTCACTTACCGAACATGCCAGAGGTGTTCCACAATACCGGAAAATCTCTCTTCCTGCTTTCATCGGTTTATGGATATGGCCCAATGCCGCATAATCGAATTTTTCCAGTACATCTGCAGAAATTTCATCAATATTCCCCACTGTACGGATCTCTGAGTCCATTCTTTCCACATCTTCCGCTGTTTTTCCAACAGGAAGATAAAACTGGTGGCTAACCAGAATATTTCTCTGATCCTGATTGATTTTTTCCCTTTCGATCAGCCGGTGAATAGTTTCGTCGTAAGAAAGATTATTGCCGTTTTCATCTGTTCCTGTGATTTCCTTCACCATAGAAGGCTTCACAAATGGAAGCAGATAAAAGTTCACATTTCCATATGCATCCTGTAAAATAACCTTTTCTATAAATTCCTCTTCCGTCTTAGGAGGAATTCCAATCATATGTACATTCTGTCGGGAAAGTACATCTCGGAAACAATTGATCCTGGGACCACTGTCATGGTTTCCGCTTATGATCATAATGGTCATCTCCGGAGCCGCCTTCGTCAGCTCTGCGATCAGATGATCAAATACTTCCACTGCCTCCGCCGACGGGACTGCCTTATCGTAAATATCTCCTGCGATCACCAGAGCCTGTGGTGCTTCTTTTTTTACATAATCTGTAATCTGGTCAAAAATATATTCCTGATCCTCTCTCAGATCTCTGTTTATTAACTTCAGACCTATATGCAGATCTGACAAATGAAAAAATCTCATATTCCCTCCTGTATATGGAATTCCCCCGGCTCTGCCCATACAGAACCGAGGGATCTTTTTTACTGAGTTTTCGTTTTTCTTTCATTGTAGCAAACGCTTACAATACTGCCAAGTAAAAAATTTATTAACTTCTGTCACAAACAAAACAAAAAAACTGCCGCAAGCTTCCCTTTTCCGGCAGACTTTACGCCGGAACTAAAGGTATCTCACAGCAGTTCCTGTTCTTATATCTTTAATTATAAAGAATTTCTGATTCTTTACTTCGCTCCCAGAATTTCTCTGGCATTTCTGATTCGTTCTTCCGTTGGCGGTTTCACTCCCTCCAGCGGATAGGGAATCCCAAGCTTCTCCCACTTAAACGTTCCGAGAGTATGGTAAGGAAGCACTTCCACTCTTTCCACGTTTTTCAGAGTATGAATAAAATCCGCAAGTCTGTGCAGGTATTCATCCTTATCGCTTCCTCCGGACACAAGCACATGACGGATCCATACAGGCTTATCCATTTCTGAAAGCTTTTCTGCCATAGCAAGGATATTCTGATTGGTACATCCGGTAAGCTTCACATGCTCTTCCTCATCAATCTGTTTGATATCCAGAAGGACCAGGTCTGTGTATTTCATAAGCTCCTGCCATTTGGAATAAAAAGGCTCCTTCTCTGTATAAGGATTCGCACTGGTATCCAGTGCTGTATGAACTCCGGCTTCTTTTGCCAGACGGAAAAATTCTGTCAGAAAATCAATCTGCAGGATAGGTTCTCCTCCGCTGACTGTGATACCGCCTTTTTCTCCCCAGTAATTTTTATAGCGAAGAGCTTTTTTCAGAAGCTCTGCAGGTGTATACTCCTGTCCCTGTCCCATTTTCCAGGTATCCGGATTATGGCAGAACTGGCAGCGCATCCCACAGCCGCTTAAAAAAATCACATACCGGACGCCCGGGCCGTCAACCGACCCGAAGCTTTCCAGTGAGTGAACATATCCTTTGATATCTTTTTTTTCCATTCTTACATTTCTGCGTGGCAGGTTCTGGCAATAACGTCCATCTGCTGCTCTCTTGTAAGGTCGATGAATTTAACTGCATAACCAGAAACACGGATTGTAAAGTTTGCATACTCCTCTTTTTCCGGATGCTCCATAGCATCGATCAGTTTTTCTTTTCCAAATACATTTACGTTCAGATGATGTGCACCCTGATCAAAGTATCCGTCCAGTACATGAACCAGATTGTCTGTACGCTCTCCATCGTTATGGCCAAGAGCATCCGGATTGATGGTCTGTGTATTGGAAATACCGTCAAGGGCATCCTCATAGTCAAGTTTTGCAACAGAGTTCAGGGAAGCAAGAAGTCCGTTCTGCTCTGCTCCGTAAGACGGGTTAGCACCAGGTGCCAGAGGCTCGCCTGCTTTTCTTCCATCCGGAAGAGATCCTGTAGCTTTACCATAAACAACATTAGAAGTAATGGTAAGAATAGATGTAGTAGGCTTGGAATCACGGTATGTATGAATGTGTTTCAGCTTGCCAAGGAAAGTAGACAGAAGATTTGTTGCAATCTCATCTGCTCTGTCATCATCGTTACCGTAGCGCGGGAAGTCACCCTCTACCTCAAAGTCTGTTGTAATTCCATCCTCATCGCGGATTGCTTTAACCTTTGCGTATTTAATTGCAGACAGAGAGTCTACTACATGAGAAAATCCTGCGATACCTGTTGCAAAAGAACGGTCAACCTTT
>URWL01000255.1 GCA_900551465.1 uncultured Blautia sp.
TGCTTTGCAGCATCCTTTTCGTTGCCATGAGAGGAGAAAAAGCTATGAGCTATACTGCCCTGTACAGAAAATTCAGGCCCGATAATTTTGACGATGTAAAAGGGCAGGACCATATTGTGACTACTTTGACAAATCAGATCAAGGCAGAGCGCATTGGTCATGCATATCTGTTCTGCGGCACCAGAGGAACCGGTAAGACAACAGTGGCAAAAATTCTTGCAAAGGCAGTCAACTGTCAGAATCCGGTAAACGGCAGTCCCTGCAACCAGTGTGAGATGTGCAGGGCAATACAGGCCGGCACATCTATGAATGTAATAGAAATCGATGCTGCCTCCAATAATGGTGTGGATAATATCCGTGAGATCCGGGAGGAAGTGACTTATCGTCCCACAGAAGGAAAATATAAAGTTTATATTATCGATGAGGTTCATATGCTTTCTACAGGAGCATTTAATGCTCTTTTAAAAACACTGGAGGAGCCGCCTTCCTACGTGATTTTTATCCTTGCGACTACAGAAGCCCACAAGATACCGATTACCATTTTGTCCAGGTGTCAGAGATATGATTTTCACAGGATTTCGATTGATACCATTGCTGCCCGTCTTACAGAACTGCTGAAAGCCGAAGGAGTGGAAGCAGAAGAAAAAGCGGTACGTTATGTGGCAAAGGCCGGAGACGGATCTATGCGAGATGCCTTGAGTCTTTTGGATCAGTGTATTGCCTTTTATCTGGGGCAGACGCTTACTTATGATAAGGTACTGGAGGTACTGGGGGCAGTAGATACAGAAGTTTTCAGCAGCCTTTTGAGACAGGTTCTTGCAGGAAATGTAACAGGTTCTATTCATATTCTGGAAGATCTGATCGTAGGAGGAAGGGAACTGGGACAGTTTGTGGCAGATTTTACCTGGTATATGAGAAATCTTCTTCTGGTAAAAACTTCCGAAAACCCGGAAGAGGCAATTGACGTTTCTTCTGAAAATCTAAAGCTTCTGAAAGAAGAAAGTGAAATGACAGATGTGGATACTCTGATGCGCTACATCCGCATTTTTTCTGAACTTTCCAGTCAGATCCGTTATGCTACTCAGAAAAGGATTTTAGTTGAAATTGCTTTGATCAAGCTTTGCCGCCCGGCTATGGAAACCAATATGGATTCTGTTCTGGACCGCCTTCGAGTATTGGAAAAGCGCATGGATGAAGCGCCTGCCCGGCAGGTGATCGTCCAGCAGGTGGCACCGGCCGGAGACGGAGAAATGCCGGAGACGGCTTCTGAACCGAAAAAGGCTCAGAAAGCAGCCCCGGAAGACCTGCAGAAGATCGTTGCCGGCTGGAAAGTGATCGTGGGACAGACTACAGCAGCTTTTAAGCAGGCTCTTTTAAAATCCATTCCTAAATATAACGGCGAGACAGGGGAGCCTGTACTGTATGTGGAATTTCAGACGCCTCTGGGAAGAAACTATCCGGATGATTCGGATGCCTGCCGGGAACTGAAGCAGATCATAGAGAGACAGACCGGAAAAAGTGTGGAACTTCATATGCTGGTGGCAGAAGATCATCAGCAGACGAATCTTGTTAATATTACCGTAGACCAGGCTATCCGTGAAAATATCCATATGGATGTTGTGGTGGAAGAGGAACCGGAAGGAGAGTCCTGACTCCAAACATATTGACACAAAGGAAACAATAAAATATAGTAGAGTAGGTATAAAAGTAAAAATCAGGAGGAAGATAAATATGGCAAAGCGCGGAGGATTTCCAGGTATGGGAATGCCTGGGAATATGAATAATTTAATGAAACAGGCGCAGAAGATGCAGCGTCAGATGGAAGAAAACCAGAAGGAACTGGAAGAAAAGGAATTTACAGCTGCAGCAGGCGGCGGAGCCGTTGAAGTGACCATTTCCGGAAAGAGAGAGATCACTAAAGTAAAGCTTTCTGAAGAAGTTGTGGATCCGGACGATATTGAGATGCTGGAAGATCTGATCGTAGCGGCAACCAATGAAGCTCTGAGAAAAGTAGAAGAAGAGTCTTCTGCTGTGATGTCCAAGCTTGCAGGTGGTCTTGGCGGTCTTGGAGGAGGCTTTCCATTCTGATGGAATATTATAGTACTCACATCAATAAGCTGATCGAACAGCTTTCGCATCTCCCGGGAATCGGAGCAAAATCTGCCCAGAGACTTGCCTTTCATATTATGAATATGCCGAAGGACCAGGTGGAGCAGCTTACATCTTCGATTACCGGGGCAAGAGAAAAGGTCCGCTACTGTAAAAACTGCTGTACGCTGACAGATCAGGAACTTTGTCCTATTTGCAGCAATCCCCGACGGGATCCGTCAACCATTATGGTGGTGGAAAATACAAGGGACCTGGCTGCCTATGAAAAAACCGGCAAATATGAGGGGGTGTATCATGTGCTTCATGGTGCGATCTCTCCTATGCTGGGGATCGGGCCGGATGATATCCGGCTGAAAGAACTGATGCAGCGACTGCAGAAAGATGTAAAAGAAGTGATCATTGCCACCAATTCAAGTCTTGAAGGTGAGACAACAGCAATGTATATCAGTAAACTGATCAAGCCTACAGGAATCAAAGTCAGCCGGATCGCAAGCGGTGTTCCGGTAGGCGGAGACCTGGAGTATATTGATGAGGTGACACTGCTGCGTGCATTGGAGGGCAGAGTAGAACTGTGATTTTTAATGAGGCAGAGAAAAGAGGGAGAAGCCGGTGGCAAAGAAAAAAATAACTTCCTCTCAGGTTGCTGAAAGAGCCGGGGTTTCTCAGGCGACAGTGTCTATGATCCTGAACCGAAAGAGCAATGTTTCCTTTTCGGCAGAAACTGTGGAGCGTGTGGAACAGGCTGCCAGAGAGCTTGGCTATGAGCTGCCTCGAGGAAGGAGCCGCAGAGATAATAAAAAAGAAAAACTGATCGTTGTATTTTGTCCGACTTTGACAAGTCCTTATTATGTTTTGCTGCTGCAGGGGATCGAGGCAGTTGCCAATGAAAAAGGGTATGGTGTTTTTATCTGCAACACCCAGAGAAATGCAGGACTTGAGGAAAAGTATCTCCGCATGATCCGTACCATACAGCCCCAGGGGATTATTTATACATGTAATCCCCACCCGGATTTCCAGAAAAAAGTGGAAGAGACTGCAAAAGAGATTCCTCTTGTGATCATCAGCAACAAAGAAAAGACGACTACTGTAGATGCTATCAATCAGGATAATACTATGGTGGGACGGCTGATGGCCCGTCATCTTCTGGATCTGGGACACAGAGATGTGGCGTTTATCACACCGCCTTTGACCAGGAGGCAGTGGCAGAGATCCCGGAGGATCGATGGGTTTGTGAAAGAGTTTGAACGGGACGGACTGGAAGGTCATGTTCTGATCAAAGCCGCAGACGAATCTATTGACAGGCAGATCCCCCGGATGGATTCTGAATACACTATGGGATATCAGCTTACTTTGGAGCTTTTGAAAGAAGGAAGGCATTTTACAGCTATTGCAGGACAGAACGATATGATGGCAATAGGCGCAATTGATGCTCTGGAAAAATCCAGGATTCGGGTACCGAAGGACGTGTCGGTGATCGGATGTGATAATATTTTTTATTCCGGAATCAGAAGGCTGTCTCTTACGACCATTGATCATTTTGTTGCCTTAAAGGGAAGAGATGCCTGTGACATCATTATCCGCAAGATCACTACTAACGATCAGTTTTATACAGGCCCTCAGCCTACCAGCCTGTATAATATAGAATATACTCCTAAATTGATCGCCCGCAGGACAACTGCCTATGCC
>URWL01000256.1 GCA_900551465.1 uncultured Blautia sp.
TTTTTGAACAGTGGGTTCTGAGAGAGGCTTACACGAAATGGACCGGAGAGGGATTTTATAAAGATTTCCGAAAAATACCTATGGAAAAAGGACATCATGTGATTTTGGATATGGAGCCGGGCTACAGCGGGGCGCTGTGGTCTGCAGATCCTCTGGATATCCGCTGGGAAAAAGTTGAGATCAGTCTTCCATAAAAACTTGTACTAAAATGGGAACGCCCACATATATTATGTGTAAAGAGGGGTGAGGACCATAGAGGCAAGTCAGATTCAGAATCTGTTTTCCGGAAATATCCGAAGGCTTCTTCTTCAGGCGGATTTGGATTATGAAAAGCTGTACGAGATCCGTCTGCGGGCAGGACGTCCGATGTTTCTGATCTACGATGGAGGAGAATGCTTTCTGCGTACCAGAGGACGGGAACCGTATCTGGTTACCAGAGAGGATCTGAAAGAAACGCTGGAGTATGTCAGCGGATATTCCCTGTATGCTTATGAAGATGAGCTCCGCCAGGGCTATATGAGCGTACAGGGAGGACACAGGGTCGGCGTTACCGGAAAGGTGATCCTGGATGGAGACAGGATCAGGGGAATGAAATATATATCCTGCATCAATCTCCGGCTGGCTCATGAAATACAAGGATGTGCAGATCCGGTCATGGAACATATCCGGAAAGAAAACTGGACAGCCCATACACTTTTGATCTCTCCGCCAAGATGTGGGAAAACTACTTTGCTCAGAGATATGATCCGCCAGCTGAGCAACGGATCCGGAAAGATTCCGGGAGTAACGGTAGGAGTGGTGGATGAGCGAAGCGAGCTTGCAGGCTGTTATCAGGGAATACCCCAGAATGATCTTGGAATCCGGACAGACGTGCTGGACGGCTGCCCAAAAGCTCATGGGATGCAGATGCTGATCCGCTCTATGTCCCCTTCTGTAGTCGCAGTGGATGAACTTGGAAGGGAAGAAGATTTTAAAGCGGTGGAATCTGTGATCTACAGCGGATGTAAGCTGATCGCCACTGCTCATGGGGCAAGCCTGGAGGAGATTTTTTCTACTCCTTTTTTTGGACGTCTCAGAAAGATGAAAGTGTTTGAAAGGTATATCCTTCTTGGAAAAGAGCAGAGAGCCGGGATCATCCGGGGAATTTATGACGAAAGAGGAAATCCATGCTGAAGGCGGCAGGGATTTTTTTGATTTTTCTGGCAGGAACAGGCATTGGTTTTTCAAAAAGCATGGAGTTTACAAGAAGAGAGCAGGAACTGAGGATTTTTCTTCAGATTGCAGCATATCTGAAGGGAGCTGTAAGATGTGGGAACTCGTCTCTTCCGGAGGCTTTTCTGGAAACTGCCGGTAAAATGGAAGGCACCTACAGGGATTTTCTTATGTGTGTGTCCGCTTCTATGAAAGACGCTCAGGGCAGACCTTTTGGAAGTATATTTCGGGACTGTGCGGAAAAAATCCTGACCGAGACAGCTCTTTCTGCAGAAGAAAAGGAAACAGTCTTTTCTTTTGGCGGCCGTCTTGGTTATCTGGACAGGGAAATGCAGATCCGTCAAATAGAAGTATTTGAGACGGAATTGTCAGAAGCGCTGGAGAATCTGAAAAAAGAGCTTCCGGAAAAGAAAAAACTGTGCAGGAGTATGGGGATCCTGGGCGGTATCCTTCTGGGAGTGCTGTTATGGTAAAGATACCGGAAAGGGGGAGGAATTGGAGGTCAGTATAATATTTAAGATCGCGGCAGTGGGAATCCTGGTCTCCGTTCTTTCCCAGATACTGAAGCACAGCGGAAGGGACGAGCAGGCATTTCTTGTAAGCCTGGCAGGGCTTCTGATCGTACTGTTCTGGATTGTTCCTTATATCTATGATCTTTTTGAGAGTATACAGTCGCTTTTTGTTATGTAGTCTGCTGATTGGAGTTTTTGTTATACTGGGGGAGACCGGAGGATGATATGGATATCATAAAAATTTCTCTTCTGGGGATCTGCGGAGTGATCCTTGGGTTTTTATTAAAAGGAACAAAACCGGAATATGCAGCTTTTGTGACAATGGGTATAGGCGTTGTGATCCTGGGACTGGCTGTGGGAAAAATCAGGTATATCTATGAAGTTATGGAAGAACTTCGAGAAAGTGTGGGCTTTGAAAAAAGCTATCTGTCTTCTCTGGTCAAAATGCTGGGAATTGCCTATATCGGACAGTTTTCTGCAGGAATCTGCAGAGATGCCGGGCATCAGGCAACAGCCGGACAGATCGAGTTGTTCTGCCGGCTTTCGATCATGGTACTGAGTCTTCCGGTACTTATGGCTCTTCTGGAAACTATCCAGAAGTTTTTTGTATGAGTCTGTTTATAAAAAAAACAGGAATCATGCTTTGTATGGTTCTGGTTTTTTTGAGCGGAACCGATACGGTATTGGCAGAATCTGGAAAATCAGAAGGAGAAGAAACAGCGGAGAAGATACAGGGAGATCTTCTTATGGAACTTGATCTGAGCAAAATACAGGAGATGGTAAATGAAATACTGGGAGAGGACAGCTTTTCTTTTCGTGAGGCTTTGAATAAAATGATCCATGGAGAAGAGGCAATATCAAAAGAGACCGTAGGGAGATTCCTGAAAAGTCTCTTTTTTTCCGGCCTCCAGAAGGAGAGAGAATTGTTTGTAAAGCTGCTGCTCCTTATACTTGCAGCAGCTCTTTTGCTGAATTTTTCTTCTGTTTTTGAAAACAGCCAGGTAGGGGATATCAGCTTTTATATTGTATATCTGCTGTTATTCACACTTCTTGCAGACTCTTTTTTTGAGGCGGGAAATAAACTGTATCAGACCATCTCCTGGATGATGGAATTTATGAAAGCCCTTGCTCCGGCATACTTTATTACGGTAGCAGCAGCTTCCGGAGCTGTATCAGCCGCTGTATTTTATGAGGGGGTTCTTATTCTGGTGTGGCTGCTCCAATGGATCCTCCTCAATATTCTTTTGCCGGCGGCGGATCTTTATGTGCTGCTCTGTCTTGTTAATCATCTTTCCAGGGAGGAGATGCTGGGGAAGCTTTCAGACCTTCTGGCGGTAATGACAAGCTGGGGATTGAAAACGCTTTTAGGAACAGTGGCAGGTCTGCAGATCATCAAAAGTCTGTCGGCTCCGGCTATGGATTCTTTAAAGAGAACATTTATCGGAAGGGCGGCCAGTTCTCTGCCGGGAGTAGGAAATGCAGTAAATACAGTGACGGAGCTGGTTCTTGCAAGTGCAGTGCTTGTGAGAAACTGCCTTGGTATTGTAATACTGATCGTACTGCTGATGGCAGGAGCCGGACCTGTGATCCATTATGGAATACTGTCGTTTGTCTATCGTTTTCTGGCAGCGGCAGCTCAGCCTGTGTCGGACAGGCGCATTGTAGAATGCCTGTCTACTATGGGAGAGGGATATGGTATTTTTCTGAAGATTCTTTTTTCAGCGGAGATCCTTTGTATCCTGACGTTTTTGATCGTTATGGCAGGAACTCGGGGAGGCGGGATATGAAAGAACAGATCTGTCAGTGGACAAGAAATCTGGCTGTGTTCTACCTGATCTTTACATCATTGCTTCATTTGATACCGGATAAAGAATATGAACGCTATGTCCGCTCTTTTATGGGGCTTCTTCTGATCTATATGATATGCGTCCCTGTGTTTTCTGTGTTCGGAAAAAGTACGGAGCTTTTAGCAGGTTTTGAAGAGTATTTCCGGCAGGAGCAGAAAAGAATGGAACAAATGGAAAACAGGGAGCTACAGGCATTTTATCTGGAACAGGGCTATGA
>URWL01000257.1 GCA_900551465.1 uncultured Blautia sp.
GTAGATTATCTGGTCTTTTCCAAAAGGATCATATTCGGTGATTGTCAGCACAAAAAGATTGGGAAGGTTTCTAAAATCCCTTTCTCCGCTTCTTATGTAACGGCTGTCTATCTTTGCCTGATAAAAACGGTTATGTTTCGGAAAATATTTTTCCTTTCTCAGATGGGGTTCTACATCATAAACATTCAGCGAAGGAAGCGCATTTTTATCCTCCAGGGATTCTTTTACCTCTACATCCATGCGAATCCCCCGCATTTCCGGTGTACAGGGCACTATCGTCTTCTGTGCTGTTATCTGAATATCTCCCAATTCTTTCTGGAGCAAAACTGAAAGCACAGTCCTGCAAAATTCCTTTCCCACTTCCTCGTCAGAAGCAGCTGCGCTGAACATAAAATCATCCAATACATTTAAGTCTTCAAGTTTCCGTTTCTTATAAGTCATAATTTCTCCCTTTCCGGCCGTCCGGAAAAGGACATACTCCTTCGGTACGTTTTCCCGGCTCAGCCAACATAAAATTTACAGTCATGTGAAAATGTCGGCGATATGCCAGAATTACGTCCTTAAGAACCTGCAGAAATGCAAAGGACTTATGATCATTATCACAAAAGCACAGATAGCACAAACTGTTCTTATGCAATAATGATAGCGCGGATATTTTCAGATGTCAACGGATTCCAAAGAAAAGATGCAAGAATATTTCGACAAAATTCGACAAATTGCTCTGTTCAAAGCTTTCTTATTTAAAATAGTTTTATTTGGAACTTTTTAAAAAAGCTCTTTCTCAGAGTAATTTTATTTCTGAGAAAGAGCTTCAAAAATGTTATTTGTTTTTTCTAACACAGGAAGAAAAATCAGATCAGCTCTCCCATAAGCGAAGTATAAATATCCTGGCACTTCTGAGGCCAGTTTCTGCTGATTGCCCGGGCAGCTTCTTTATTTGGCGCTGCAAGAGTCAGATCCATGATCGTCATGTCTTTTTCGATCAGCTGACATCGGACTGCATATCCTCCCTGGGGTGTAGTGTAATAATCTGCCGGCATAAGGATCCGATCCGGGATCCGGCATCCATAATCTTTCAGAAACTCGTCTATTTCCTTTTTAATATCGGAAGACAGATCCTGTTCGAAATAAGACAGCGTATCCCTTCCTTCCTCCGTCAATTCATAGTGGGAGCTGTTGGATACTGTCCGTCGTTTCAAAAGCCCGGTTTCTACCAGTTCCGACAACACCTGCTGAAGATGAAGATAATCTGTATATTCACGGTCAAGTATGAATTCTGATATTTGAGAATTTGTAAGTTCCTGCCTGCAATTCTGCGCCATGTATAGTACGATAAGTTTATAAATTGTAAATGGTTCAGCCATTTTATCACCTCTTTCTCAATTACAGAGAAGTACCAAGCTGTTTTCCCTGCCAGGTGTCCCGTTCTTTCATTCTGTGATGGAGCATATTCAGGACTTCTCTTTTCCTTCCGGCCCACAAAGGCGCCAAAAGCAGTTCCTTTGGTCCATCCCCTGTGATCCGGTGTATCACAATCTCCGGATCCAGGTTTTCCAGACAATCAATCACCAGATCCAGGTACTCTTCTCTTTCATACACAGAGAACTTCCCTGCAAGATAATCATATGCCAGATCAGTTCCTTTCAGAACATGAAGGAGCTGCAGTTTGATCCCCTGAATATTTTTTTCATTCAGATAATGCATAGTATCAAGAATATCCAGGCGGCTCTCCCCCGGAAGCCCCAGGATCGTATGAACGATCACCTCCAGTTTCCGTCGATGCAATTCCTTTACTGCCTGGTCAAAGCATTCCAGCCTGTATCCTCTCCTGATATACTGAGCTGTCTTTTCGTGAATTGTCTGCAGTCCCAGTTCTACCCATACCGGCTTCACCTGATTCAGTTCTTCCAGAAGTGCCAGCACATCACTACCCAGGCAATCCGGTCTGGTGCCTATAGACAACGCTGCAATCTTTGGATGAACTATGGCCTCTGTAAAAATCTTTCTTAAATATTCTACCGGAGCATATGTATTCGTATATGCCTGAAAATATGCAATGTATTTCTTTATCGGACGTTTTCCTGACAGCACTGAGATCTGACTTTCAATCTGATCGGTAACCGAAAGAGCTGCATCTGCGGCAAAATCTCCGCTTCCTCCTTCACTGCAGAAAATACATCCCCTTTTTCCCAGCGTACCGTCTCTGTTTGGACAGGACATTCCTCCATTTAAAGTTACTTTATATACCTTTTCTCCAAAACGCTCCCTGAGCATATAGTCCAGGGAGCGATAAGGTTTCCCGTTCCAGCTTTTATGCTGTTCCCGGTTTTCTCTGTTCTGTTCAGTCATCAGGATATTACCTCTGTTCCCTCTGAAGCATCTGCTTCCTCCGGAATATATTTATCAAAAATCCTAACAAAAAAATGTGAATTACAGTATGCTGCAAGCGCCGGTCCAATAAGAATAAGTACAAGGATCAGGAACATCTGCACCTGAAAAGATGGAATAAAAAGGATCAGAAGCGGACTTGCACAAACAGCAAGCATCAAAAACGTATAAGGTAAATGACGGATTCCCATTAAAAGTGCGTTCTTAAACGTATTCTTAATAGAATTATAAAACTTCGCCAGCACCGGATACAGATACAGCAAAATGATCAAATAAATCATTGTAAACAATGCAAATATCATTGCCAGAATTTTTCCCACCGGATCTGCCATGGCTTTGGTAATACGGGTATCCAGATAAAGAAGCGCCGCTGCTGCCAGCATGATCAGATTTATCACTGTTGCCTGTCTGAAGTTCTGTTTAAAGGACTTAAAAAAGCTCCGGAAAATATAGGATTCTTCATTTCTTACCATTTTCATGGTCACATAATAAAGTGCTGTCAAAGACGCCCCCGCAGTGACTACCGGAAGACAGCAGATAATACATAGAATATTCAACATACAAAGATCTGCCAGTCTTCCCATAAAAACAAAGAATTTATTATCCATATTAAAAAAACGCCCCATAATACATCTCCTTTATGTACTTCTTTCTCTTGTCCAGTAACAGTATATCTAAAAAAGACAGAAAAAGCAAGCATCACGGCAGAATAAGACGGTCAACTGTTACAAATCTGCAGCCTTCCTCTGTAAGCTCATCTACAATTTTCAGGGCAGCCTCTACAGTTGCCGCATACTCGTCATGCATCAGAAGAATCGATCCGTTCTTTACATTTTCTCTGACTATCCGGATTATAGAATCTACATTTTGTGTTTTCCAGTCAAGGGTGTCTATATTCCAAAAAACCGGTATCATCTCTACCTGAAGTTCCATTTCCTTATTCCATGCCCCATAAGGAGGTCTCATATAAACAGGGTATTCTCCTGTAATCTCATAAATCCTGTTATTTGTTCGCAGAATCTCCTCTTTTGCCTGTTTTTCCGGAATTCTGTCAAGCTGTACATGGTGAAACGTATGATTTCCGATCAGATGCCCTTCTCTGTGCATTCTTTTTACAAGCGCTTCATTTCCCTCAAGACTTTTTCCCAGAAGAAAAAAAGAAGCTTTTACATTTCTTTTCTTTAAACCGTCCAGAAGCTCTGCTGTATATTTTTTACTTGGTCCGTCATCAAATGTCAAAGCCACGAGAGGAGGATCCAGGGTATCCTGCACCAGCTTCAGCATCCCCTCTCCTGCTATCACGCGGGCAGCTGTATCCACACTCTCCCGCAGTCCTTTTTTATGTATCCACCCCAGGGATGAAAATATCAACAGAAGGATCAATGT
>URWL01000258.1 GCA_900551465.1 uncultured Blautia sp.
TCTGACCTCTGCCAGATCAGGATCTGACTGCGCCGGATCTTCTCCGAATATGTAGTATGCATGGATTCGTTTCTTTTCATCTTTTTCGTGAAGAATCCGCTCCGGCACATGAGTGATCGGGCAGCCCACCTTATCAGACAGCGGCACACCCCATGCCTTTTCAAATTTTTCACGGATCTCCGGTACTGTTACATTCTGATAACCCGGATAAGAGTTTGGAAGAGCGCCCATATCGCAGGCTCCCTGTACGTTGTTCTGTCCACGTACCGGACCGATACCCATAGACGGACCGCCGAAGTTTCCGGTCATCAGCGCAAGATTGGCAAGTCCTTTGACTACATCCACTGCCTGGGTAAACTGACATACGCCCATGCCATAAAGGATCATGGCAGGTTTGGTAGTGGCATACATTCTTGCCGCCCTGCGTATTTCATCTGCCGGAATGTGCGTGATCGGTTCTGCATATTCCGGTGTATACTTTTCAATTACTTTCAGAAATTCGTCAAATCCCTTAGTATGTTCTTCAATAAATCTGATATCTGCCAGTCCCTCATTCCAGATTACATTTGCCATTGCATTTACCAGGGCGAGATTGGAACCTCCCTTAAGCTGCAGATGGATATCGGAAATACGTGCGGTTTCTGTCACACGTGGATCTGCACAGATGATCTTCATTCCCTTCTGTCTGCCGCGGACAATACGTCTTGCAACGATCGGATGGGAATCTGCTCCGTTATAGCCGAAGCAAAGTAAACAGCCTGCATCCTCGATCTCCGGGATGCCCATTGACATTGCGCCTGAACCTAAAGAATACAGTAGACCCGCTACCGAAGGCGCATGTCATATTCGGGCGCAGTGATCGACATTATTTGTACCGATACACGCGCGCATAAATTTCTGCATCAGATAATTGGCCTCGTTGCCGGCTCCTCTTGCAGAGCCTGTTCCCATAATGGAATCCGGACCATATTTCTCCTTGATCTCTCCCAGGCGTTTCGCTACATAGGAGATTGCCTCCTCCCATGAAACCTCTACGAGAGGTGATTTTTTTCCGCCTTTACGGATCATTGGCTTACGAAGACGTTTCGTAAGAATCTGGGGATCATTCAGATAATCCCAGCCATAATGACCTTTCAGACAGAGGGTTCCCGCATTAGTTCTGCCGTCTGCAGGGACTGCTTCCACAATCTTGTTTGCATCTGTATCGACTGTGAACATAATCTGGCAGCCTGCTCCGCAATACGCACAGGTTGTCTGGACTTGTTTGAAAGCCATACCTATTCCCTCCTAACTTGAAATATGAATTACTGATTTCCTATCTTTTTGAGCTAAATTCTCGTTTATATTTTAACATTGAAGACTTTGTTTTACAATAATTCTGCGGCATAAAATTAGGGAAAATGCCGAAATTTTTTCAGATTTTCCCTGTTTTTTCATTTGTTTATACTAACTTTCACCAGAATATCTGCTGCCTTTTCGATTTCATCTGGATTTAAAGTCATAATTTCCGGCAGTCTTAATCCGGTGTCTGTAACAAGTGCTAAAAGAGTTTTTACATCACAGACACTCTTTTGAGAAATACCTTTTCGTACCAACTCAAATTTTGGAAAAACGGAATCCTTCATTCCTTCCAGCAGGATAAAATCTGCTTCAGGGAAAAATCCTATAAGTTCCTCCACTTTCACCTCCGGCTGTTTTTTTACCAACTGCCACTGTCCTTTAGAAAAAATGCAGGTTCCGTACGCCCCGGCCTGCTGCATCCGGTAAGTATCTGTCCCCTCCCTGTCTGCCTGAAACTCATGACCGTCATGCTTAAGTACCGCCACACGATATCCTCTTTGTGTCAGTTCCTTTACCAGCTTTTCCAGAAAAGTGGTTTTGCCGGAATTTTTCACGCCGCTTACTGCAGCCGCAAAAGGCTTCTCCGGCTTTCTCACAGCATCCATACCGCCACCTGCTCTCCGGCTTTCACGTTTTCCTTGCCTGCCGGAATGTCCAGCAGGCAGTTGCATCCCCGTAAAGTGCCAATCGCCCCTGACGAAAAAATTCCCTGAGGAAAGGAAACCTTTCCATCTTTATACACAGCTCTTACAAATCTCCGTACCCGGCATCTTTTTTCAAAATCCGCTTCCATTATTCCTCTGCGCATTTCCATGGCAAATGCAGAATCTCCGGTCATGACCTCCAGCACAGGCCGAAGAAGAAGCTCCAGGTTTGCCATCGCCCCGAAAGGATTGCCGGAAAGGGAAAGGATCAGGGTATTCCCATATACAGAAAAAATCGTAGGGGTTCCGGGCTGAAGGCGGATCCTCCAGAATATTTTTTCTGCTCCAAGGATTTCCAGGGCTCCGTGAAGAATATCCTTTTTCCCTACAGAAACACCACCGGTGGTAATAATAATATCCGCGTCCTCTGCCGCTTTTTTCAATTCCTTTGCCAGTCCCTCCTCACTGTCTGCACAGTGAGCTGTCGACTTGGGAGGCACACCCAATTCACAAAGGCGCGCGGAAACCATCATCCCATTGGAATCATAGATCTTTCCCGGCTTCAAAGGGCTTCCCGGCTCACAAAGCTCGTCTCCGGTAGTCAGCACCCGTATCACCGGTTTCCGGTAAACCTCTGCCTCTGTGCGGCCGATACCGGAAAGGATTCCCTGCTCCGCAAAGGTGATCCGGGAACCTTTTTTCAGAAGAAGACTGTCTTTTTTGTAATCCTCTCCCTGAAAGCAGTAATTATCCCAGGGCTTCTGACTTCTGTAGATTTCCACCACGTCCTCGCCATAGTCCGTATCCTCCTGCTTAACCGCCGTATCCGTTCCCTGCGGAAAGGGAGCTCCCGTCATGATCCGGTAGGCTTCTCCCGGCTTCGCCTGAAAGGATTGTCCGTCATCTCCGGCATAAATACAGCCTGCCACCTGAAGTTTGGCCGGATTTCCGCGGACAGCTCCCCGGATGTCTTCCGCCCGGACCGCATATCCGTCCACCGGAGAACGTGGAAAAGGCGGATTGTCTGTCCCTGCATAAACGTCCTCTGCAAGACAGAAGCTCCCAGCCTCTCTTACTGCCACTTTTTTTGTTTCTGTAATCCTCTTTGTCCGCTTTTCGATTTCTTCCAGAGCATCCTCAAGCAAAATTTCCTCTCTCATCTCTCATTCCTCTTTTCCATATGCGTTAAAAGCTCCCGGTACAAATTTTAATCATTTGTCTTCCAATCCAATCTGATGTTAATCATTTGTGAAAAAATCGCTTCTTTTACCGTATCACTCAGATATGCCGGATTCAGTTTCCTTTTTAGATATGCCATATAAGTATCTTTTGTCTCGTTGATAAGAATCGCCGTAAAAAACCTTTCCCAACTAAAATACTTCTCACTTTCTACATAATCATATGGCGTACGCAAAATTGCCGTTACAATGCCTTTTTTCAAAATACCAGAAGACAGTATCAACCATTCAAAAGATTCCGGCAAATAAAGTGCCACATTTTTTCGGTCTGCAATCAATTTCTGAACTTTGTCCATTTCTGAACCAAACGCTGCCCCATCTGCTATCACAAGTATCTTTTCACCTTTATGGATATTCAGATAATGGAATATATTGGACTTTCCATTCATGCTTTCACATTTCAGATGATTTTCTCTGCATACCTGCTCAAAAAACTGATATCCTGAGTTACTGTCTTCTGTGATAATCACTTCAGGAGTTATCTCTCTTTGATAAGTATTTGCCCCATATAAGTGATAAAATTCATGATAACTCTGCTT
>URWL01000259.1 GCA_900551465.1 uncultured Blautia sp.
ATTATACTCCTGATCCAGTTTATTCTTTACCCTGGCAAAAACCTCCTGCATATCTTTTGCACTGATCGGTTTCAGAAGATATTCTTCTGCCTCCAGATGTACAGCCTCCCGGGCAAATTCAAAATCATCAAACCCGGAATAAATGATCACCTTCATATTCCGGTAATTTTCTTTCAGTCTGCGGCAAAGAGTCAGACCATCCATGTACGGCATCTTGATATCTGTCATTACCACATCTATATGAAGCTGCTCTGTCATTTCCAGAGCCTCCTGCCCATTCTCTGCTGTTCCTGCGAGACAAAAACCAAGAGCCTCCCAGTTTATTTTTTTCTTCATGGCAAGAAGCACATCTGCCTCATCGTCCACCAGAAGTACATTATATAGTTCCATTCAATTCCCTCCAAGTTCTGACCTTCATTATACCATGAGGCAGAAATTTTATAAACGGATTTTAGCCTTATCTGCGGTCAGCTGATTCTTTTCAGAAGCGACTCTGCATTATCCTTTGTCACTTTTATATAATCGATCATGTTTACCGTTTCCGGTTCTCCTCCCTGAATATACTGTACCGCAGCTGCCGCGGCTGTATGAGACTGACTGAAATAATCGTTAAGTACCGTAGCTGTCAGTTCTCCTTCCTCAACCTCCTGTACAGCATCCGGAAGTGCATCTATACCTGTAAGATAAATATCCTTTCCTGTCTCTCTTCCGGCCTCTCTAACTGCTGTCAGCGCACCCAGAGCCATTGCATCATTATTGCAGAATATGACGTCTATTTCCTTTCCAAACTCCTCCAGCGCTTTTCTGGCAATATCAGCCCCCCTGTCTCTGTTCCAATCGCCATTTTCTGCCATAAGTTCTTTTGTTTTGATTCCTGCATCCTCCAACGCTTTCACCGAATATGCCGATCTGTACTGAGTATCCATGTTTTCCGGCTCGCCCTGTATCATAACATAGGAAACCGTTCCGTCTCCGTTGATATCTCCTCTCGTCTCTGTAGCCGCAATTTCTTCACCCTGGTACGTTCCGGACTGCCTTGCATCTGCCCCTACATAAGCAGCCTGCAGCTCCTCCTCTTCCCATCTGAGCATTTCTGCTTCATAAGGCTGACGATTAATATATATTACAGGTATCCCGGATTCACTGCATATATCCGTGATCTGAGATGCGCTGGACGAATGTACCAGATTCAGGATCATAACATCCACCTGATGATCAATAAACTCTCTGATCTGTTCTGTCTGTATCTCCTGATCATTTTCAGCGTCCTCCACCAGAATATCTTCCTTGCAAAAGCCTAATTCCTCTGTAAGATAACGCACCAGCTCTGTTCGGTATAAAGTCATATAATCATCTTCAAAATCATAAATAGAAATGCCTATCCTGGCATTTTCTCTGTTCTCTGTTGCTGCAGCCTCCACGGATATGCCTGCACTGCTGATGACTGCGGCACAGGCCAAAACTGCCAGTAGCCTTTTTTTCATTAGTTTCCCCCTCCTTTGACCTCATGGACCAGATATGTCCATTAATATTATTTTAACAGTCTCCATAAAAAAAATACAGATATTTTCTTTATCTTCCACAATTTCAGACTCTGAAAGTCCTCCTCTTGCCCCTGGCAGGATTTCAGGATATAATAGATTTCTGAACTCTGCATAAAAAGGAGACATTTACTCTATGAATAAAAAAGAAATATCCGAGATCAAGAAACAGTTTACTCCTGACAGATGCTCCATTACCCGCATCTGCGGCTGCTATGTTGACGGAGAAAAAAACAAAAAAACAGAGCTGAAAGAAGCTTTTCTTTCCCTTTCCGAAGAAGAAAGCTTCAAATATTTTGAAATCTTTAAAAAGACCCTGTCCGGAACCATTGGAAAAAATCTTATTAATATGGAATTTCCCCTGGATCAGGAAAAAGAAGGGGGAACTCAGGAATTCCTTATGAAGCTTCGTGGAAGCAAGCTTCAGGATGATGCCCTTATTGAAGAATTTTATGACAAGATCATACAGTCCTACGACTACGGAGAGAATTATTATATTATACTGATACATGCAGTATATGACATTCCCGGAAGATCCTCTGACGGCATGGATATGTTCGATGCTTCTGATGAAATTTACGACCACATCCTCTGCAGCATCTGTCCGGTAAAGCTGTCCAAAGCAGGACTCTGCTATAATGCAGAAACCAATCACATTGAAGACCGTATCCGGGACTGGATCGTGGAAATGCCTGATCTGGGCTTCCTCTTTCCGGTATTTAATGACAGAAGTACCGATATCCATGGACTTCTTTACTATTCCAAAAACGCGGAACAGCTGCGCAGCACTTTTGTAGATGAGCTTTTTGGATGTGTCACACCTCTTTCTGCCGGGGGACAGAGGGATTCTTTCAACGCCCTTGTGGAAGAAACCCTGGGAGAAGACTGTGCCTACGATACGGTTATGAATATACATGAAAAATTAAATGAATGGGCAGAAGCTCAGAAAGATGCTCCGGAACCGGCTGTATTAACAAAACCGGAAGTGAAACGCCTGTTTGAAGAATGTGGTGTAGAAGATGAAAAACTGGAGGCCTTTGATTCCTGTTATGAAGCTACTGCAGGAGAAAACACAGCTCTTATGGCTTCCAATATCACCAATACAAGAAGAATGGAGATCAAAACACCAGATGTTGTTATCCATGTAGATCCTGACCGTGCAGAACTGGTGGAAACAAAGATTGTGGACGGCCGGAAATGTCTTGTCATTCCTATGGAGGGGGACATTGAAATCAATGGTATCCATGTTTCTTTTTCAGAAGACAATTAAGTACATAACAAAAGGGAGTCCATTCGGGCTCCCCTTTTTATTTTGTCTCTTTTATTCTGCGGCTTCTTCTCCTGCTGCCTCAGCCTCTTCTTCTGCCGGCACCAGTACCTCATCTTCCGGAAGCTCCTCGGAGGAAGCATCCTCTGCGGTTTCTTCTGCAGGTGTCTCCTCTGGTGCAGCTTCTGCATCTTCTGTTTCAGGTACAGAAATGACAAATTTATTGTTGTCTGTAATGGTAAGAGTTTTCAGAACTTTTTTATCTACAGTGATTTCTGCTTCCTCTCTCCAGCTTGAAGTTGTATCTGTATAAAGCTCGTTCTTTCTTTCTTCAATGATGGAATCCTTTTTATCTGCAGTGGCTTCCTCATCATTGATCTTATCCAGTCTGACAACATAATATCCTGTGTCTGTTTCAATTACATCCGGTCCCATTTCTCCGTCTTTAAGGGATCTGAGTACCTCCAGTACCTTGGCCGGATAACTGGAAGAAGCATTATCCTCATCCTTCGGAGCTGTTGTATCAAAGGTTCCGTCAAGAGCAGTATATTCTTCATTAACTGCTTTTACGACCTCATCAAAGTCCGCTTCCGGATCTTTTTTCATATTATCAAGGATTTCCTGTGCTTCCTCTTTTTTCTTCTTTATTTCCTTTTCTTCAAGATCTGCCGTACTGATGCTGACATAACTGAAAGAAGACTGCTGTGACTCTTCTTCTGATACTTCTGTATCTACGTCTGCCACAATAGGATCATGCATACGGGCCTCATAAGTCCTGAGTTCCAGATAAGTTTTTACCTGCTCTTCCGTAACCGCCAGCTTTTCAATGGTTTCCTCACTGTTGGCCTTTATAAATTCTGCTGCCGCTTCTGCAATGGCTTTCTGATCTTCTTCTGTGATCTCCACACCATAATCAGCCGCCTTTTCTTTCATGATATACATAGTCT
>URWL01000260.1 GCA_900551465.1 uncultured Blautia sp.
CCATGGAACTGATCCGGATTGTGGATGAGCTTTACAACAGGCTGGCAGATCCCCTGTTTGAAAAGCTTCACGGAAATCTGGAACGGGTGCTTGCGGTTACCTTAAAAGAACTGACGGAATACTCCTGGGAGGATTTTCTTACGGAGGAGCTTTATGAGGATGCTCTGGAAAGCTATGTGGAACAGCTGACCGGGCAGATTACCGGAATTGAAGATACATCTGTTACAGATGCCATGGAAGAAAAGCGTCAGGCAAAGCATAAGATAACAGTGGTGTCACAGGAAGCTCTGGAAAAGGCGCATACTTATGTGGAGTTGAATTACGGAAAAACTTATCTTACAGAACTGGAAGAAAAAAGGATGAACCGTCTGATGTGTAAAGGCGTCCATGGAGACTGCAGCCTTTATTTTACAGAGGGAATTCTGAAAAATCCTGTCAAAAGAAACTATCAGTATGAATATGCGAAGCGTCTCCGGAATAAAAACATCTGGCTGTACCATGACAAGCACAGAATCGTGAAGCACAATATTGCGGAATTGACAGATATGCTGCGGAAATCACTGGTTTTGAGAAGCGAAGAGCAGGTTGTACTTTCTGACAGAGGAACTATTCTTCCGTCCCGCTTATGGCGTATTGGAAGAAGCAGCGAGGCAACTGTGTTTCAGAGAGAACTGAAAGCAGATGCGGCGGATTTTGTGGTAGATGTCCTGATCGATGCCAGTGGTTCGCAGATGAGCCGTCAGGGTGAGGTGGCTCTTCAGGCATATATCATCAGTGAGGCTCTCAGTAATGTGGAAATCCCTCACAGAGTAATGAGTTTTTGTACCTTCTGGGATTATACGATCCTTCACAGGTTTCGAGAATATGATGATCCCCGTACCGAAAACGACAATATATTCAATTATGTGACTTCCTCCAACAACCGTGACGGACTTGCCCTGAAAACAGCAGGGTATGGACTGCTTCAGCGGGAGGAAGAGAAAAAAATCCTGATCGTACTCAGTGACGGAAGACCTTATGATGTGATCGTCAACCGTCCCAATGCCAGAAACCCCAAGCCTTATCAGGGAAGTATGGCAATCTCCGATACAGGGACAGAAGTACGGCGGCTCAGAAATCTGGATGTCAGTGTGCTGGGTGTATTTGCAGGAGAAGAAAAAGACCTTACTACGGAAAAGAAAATTTTTGGCAAGGATTTTGCTTACATTCGCGATATCCGAAATTTCTCGAAAATTGTAGGGAGATATCTGAAAAGACAGATGGAAGTATAAAAGCAACCTGATAGAACGTAAAGCATTATAGTTCTGTTCAGGTTGTTTTTTCGTGAAAAAATATTTAAAAGCAACAGAAACAAAAGGTTTTTTGTAAAAAAATATGGAAAAAGCAAAAAAACAATTGAATATTTTTGTGAAATCAGATATAATGTGAAAATGCAATAAAGGGCTGAAGCGGAATCTGGAGAAGTCCTATTTTTTTTACCGGTCATGTCCGCTGAACATGGACAGATGTTTACACTAAAGTGATAAAAGAAAGAAATAGACGTACTTTTTTTATACTGATTCCAAAAAACAAAAAATAAAGAAAAGTATCCCTGATATTGTCAGAAAAAAGAAAAAAGGAGTGTATTTACGTGGGAAAATACGTTACAAAGCGAGTTCTCCTTGCCATTGTCACCGTTTTTATTGTATGCGGCATTACATTTTTTGCCATGAACGCTATTCCAGGCGGTCCTTTTGACGGTGAAAAAGCGCTTTCTCCGGAAGTAAAAGAAGCATTGGAGAAGAGATTCAATCTGGACAAACCGGTTCCTGAGCAGTTTGTTCTTTATATGAAGAACCTTGCACATGGAGATTTTGGTGTTTCTGCCAAAACCGGACGTGACATTAAGACAACAATCTTTGAGTCCTTTAAGGTATCAGCGAAGCTGGGAGGAATGGCGATTCTGACTGCTCTGGTACTGGGGCTGATTTTCGGAAGTCTTGCAGCTCTTACAAGAAATCATCTGCCTGACAGGCTGATCATTTTCTTTTCGACCTTATTCACGTCGCTTCCAAGCTTTGTGTTTGCCTCGCTTTTACTGTTGGTATTTTGCGTTACTTTGAAATGGGTGCCTGTATGGAGCCCGGACAACCAGAACTATCTGCTTCCGGTGATCGCGCTGGCTGCTTACCCGATGGCATACATAACACGTCTTACCAAGAGCAGTATGCTGGACGTGCTTGGACAGGATTATGTCCGTACTGCAAGAGCCAAGGGTGTATCTCAGCTGAAGACTATCTTCAAGCACACATTGAGAAATGCTCTGATCCCGGTTGTTACCTATGTAGGTCCTATGACAGCATCTATCCTTACAGGAAGTCTTGTTGTGGAAAAAATCTTTACCATCGGCGGACTTGGTGCAAAGTTTGTAGAGGCCATCACGAACAGAGATTATCCTCTGATCATGGGAACTACTATTTTCCTGGCAGTTCTGATGGTAACAATGAACCTGATCACGGATATCGTCTACAAGATGATCGACCCGAGAATTAAACTGGATTAAGGAGGTAACTACGTGGATAACACCAGTAAGAATCTGGATGAAATGCCGAAAAAATCGCCATTGAGCTTCCAGATTGATTTGAAAAAATTTGAAAAAGCAACGGATGAAGAGAAAAAACAGCAGGACGTTATGAGCGAGTCCACCTCTTTCTTTAAAGATGGTATGCGGAAACTCAGAAGAAACCCGCTGGCTATGGGAAGTATCGTAGTATTGATCCTGATCATGGCTATGATCTTTATCGTACCGCATATTGTTCCGTATTCTTATTCTCAGATCATTACAGTAAACGGAAGAAGAGATAAGACAGCTTCCAATATGGCTCCTTTTGAGTATTCACAGCTGGAGCAGAAATATATGGAAGAAGGCGGAAAGGTCTTCCCTCATATTATGGGAACAGATGAGATGGGACGTGACTACTTTGTCCGTGTTATTTACGGAACCAGAGTATCCCTGGCAGTTGGTCTTTTTGCCAGCATCATCGTACTGCTCATCGGTGTTCTTTATGGAAGTATCTCCGGATACTTCGGCGGAAAAGTTGACCTTGTAATGATGCGTATCGTGGATATTATTTATTCTCTCCCGGATATGCTGATGGTAATCCTGCTTTCTGTGGTGCTCCGTGAGACACTGAAGGTAGACAATATTGCCTTTCTTCAGAAACTGGGACCAAACATGATTTCCATGTTTATTGTATTCGGCCTTCTGTACTGGACCGGTATGGCCCGTATGGTACGTGGACAGATTCTGACCATCAAGCAGAACGAATATGTTCTGGCTGCCAAGATCAGCGGTGCTAAATCAGGACGTATCATTCGGAAACATATTCTTCCGAACTGTGTCAGCGTTATTATCGTGGCAGGCGCACTTCAGATTCCGTCAGCTATTTTTACTGAGAGTTTCTTAAGCTTTATCGGTCTTGGTGTACAGGCGCCAATGCCTTCTCTTGGTTCTCTGGCAAATGCAGGTCGTGCAGGTCTGACTGCTTATCCTTATAAGCTGATTTTCCCTGCTGTTATGATCTGTCTGATCACACTTGCATTTAACTTACTGGGCGACGGCCTCCGCGATGCCTTTGACCCGAAACTGAGGAGGGACTAAGATGAGTGAGAATATACTTTCAGTCGTAGACTTAAACACCTCTTTCCATACAGACAGAGGAGAGGTCATGGCGGTAAACGGTGTTTCCTTTAATCTTGACAGGGGTAAGATC
>URWL01000261.1 GCA_900551465.1 uncultured Blautia sp.
TCCAAGTGTCAGTACATAATGCTCGCAGTAAGCATAAAGCATGGAAACTGTAAGCTGATCATGATCATACTGTCTCTCTATTGGATCAAGAGAAAGATAATGAAGAAAATCTGAACTCCAATTGTTGTTCCATTTATAATCAAACCCTATATGATCATTTTCCACACTGTCTGTAAGCTCCGGCCAGAGACCGTCCTCCTGAGCGATCATAATAATTCCCGGATGCTTTTTCTTTATAATAGAATTTAAATGTTTTAAAAATTCCACTGCTGCAAGATTCTCACTGGATCCGTAAATATTAGGTTTCCACAGACTTCCTTCTCTGCCATAATCCAAATAAAGCATAGCGTCTACATCATCCAGCCGGAAACCATCCACATGATACACCTCTGTCCAGAAAAACACATTTGCAAGAAGAAAATCTGCAACCATTGGACTTTCATAATTATAAAGCAGAGTTCCCCACATAGGATGGACTGCCATTTCCGGATCCTGTACCTCATAAAGCGGTGTTCCGTCAAAGCACTCCAGGCCTTCTGCATATCTTGGAAAATGAGCCGGTGTCCAGTCCAGGATCACACCAATCTCTGCTTTATGCAGCTCGTTCACAAGCCTTGCAAACTCCTCCGGAAGTCCAAATCTTCGATCCGGTGCATAATAGGAAAATGTGGAATACGGACCTGCCTCCTCATCCAGATATCCCATTACCGGGTGAAGTTCTACATGGGTATATCCTAGTTTCTTTACAAAAGCTGTGAGTTCTTCCCCATTTTTCCATTTATCAAGACTTGTTTCATAAATCGATACCGGCTGCTTTCTGTCCGCATACTTTTCTCTCTCTTTGATCCAGGATGCATCCTCCCAGGTCATATTGCCTGCCGCTTTTGCAACTACAGAAGCGGTAGCAGGAGGAAGTTCTGTACATGTTCCATAGGGATCTGTTTTCAGAACTTTCTGTCCGCCCTTTATATTGATCTCATATTTATAAAGGTCTCCAGCTTTTACTTCCGGAATAAACAGTTCAAATATACCGGACATAGGCATTCTGTGCATCAGATGCCCTCTTCCGTCCCAGTTATTGAAATCTCCCACAACACTGACACTGACCGCATTAGGCGCCCATACCGCAAAACAGGTTCCTTCTGTTGTGCCAATCGTCATTTGATGAGCACCAAGCTTTTCATAAGCATGATAATACACACCTGCACAGAAAGCCTTTTCTTCATCCTCTGTGATCTGTCCGGAAAATGCATACGGATCTGCAGACACTTCCGTACTGCCTTGTCTGGTTACACGATATTTATAAGCCGGTATTTTTCTGCCCGGAATCAAAACAGCAAAATAGCCTGCCTCATCTTCCATTTCCATGGGATAGGCTTTTCTTCCTGATACTACTTCCACGGATTCTGCTCCAGGAAAAAATCCCTGTATCAGCACTCCTTCTGTTGTAAGCCTGGGTCCCATCACGTCTTTAGGTGATGCTTCCTCTCCATACACAATAGCCTCGATCCTTGGCCAGTCCATATAGTCGTAAACACTTCTGCTCATATTCTCCTGCCTCCTGACTCAGACTTTTTCTTCCTTTAGAGTCTGTGATAAATTCAGTTTATCATTTTTTTGGAAAAAAATAAAGATTTGGCCTAAATTTGTTTGACAAAATCTTTCTGCTGGTCTAAATTGATACTAACAGGAACTTAAGGAGGTCTATTATGAAAAACAAAATATTTGATGTTACAGCTCTTGGCGAGCTGCTGATTGATTTTACGGAAAATGGAGAGAGTTCTCAGGGAAATCCTATGATGGAAGCCAATCCAGGCGGTGCACCCTGCAATGTTCTTGCCATGCTGGAAAAACTGGGCAAAAAAACTGCGTTTATCGGCAAAGTAGGCGCTGATATGTTTGGAGACCAGCTGAAAAAAGCTGTGGAAGAGGTAGGGATCGATACAAGAAATCTGATCATGGATAAAAAGCATCATACAACACTTGCATTCGTACATACCTATCCGGACGGCGACAGGGATTTCTCTTTTTACCGTGATCCGGGTGCTGATATGATGCTCACTAAAGAAGAAGTACAGAAAGAGCTGATCCAGTCTTCCCGCATTTTCCACTTCGGTACCCTTTCCTCCACCCACGAGGGCGTCCGAGAAGCCACTCGTCATGCCATTGAACTGGCAAAAGAAGCTGGATGTATCATCACCTTCGACCCGAATCTCCGTCCTCCTCTCTGGAACTCACTGGAGGATGCACGCAGAGAAATTGAATACGGAATGACTAAATGTGATGTTCTCAAAATCTCCGATAATGAGGTAGAATTCCTTTTTGATACCACAGATTATGACAAAGGTGCCGCTCTGATCCGTGAAAAATACAATATTCCTCTTGTACTGATCACTATGGGCAAGGACGGAAGCCGTGCTTATTACAAAGACATGCGTGTAGAAGTAGCTCCTTTCCTTCAGGAAAATACCATTGAAACTACCGGAGCCGGAGATACGTTCTGCGCAAGCAGCTTGAACTATGTTCTGGAACACGGACTGGAAGATCTTACTGAGGAAAACCTGAAAGAACTGCTGACCTTTGCTAATGCAGCAGCTTCTCTGATCACCACCAGAAAAGGTGCTCTCCGTGTTATGCCTTCCAAAGAAGAGGTTCTGGATTTTATCGCTTCCAGAAAATAACATTTCTGCAAATTCCTTTAAAAAACTCCCGGAAAGTCATATATCTGACTGACCGGGAGTTTTTACTTATTTATTTGATCACGCGTACCTTGGATACGCCGTCTACTGCCTGAAGCGCTGCCAGAGCCTCTCTGGAAGCAGCACTTTCCAGATCAATAAGCGTATAGGCAAATTCGCCTTTACTTTTGTTTGTCATGTCTGCAATGTTCAGCCCTTCGGCTCCAAGGATCTGAGTTACCTGACTGATCATATTCGGGATATTTTTGTGGCAGATGGCAATACGTCCCACAGCCACACAGGTTCCCATATCACAGTCCGGAAAGTTGACGGAATTTTTGATATTTCCGTTTTCCAGAAAATTTCTCAGTTCTTTTACTGCCATAACTGCACAGTTTTCTTCTGACTCTTCTGTAGACGCGCCCAGATGAGGCGTTACCAGAATTCCTTCCCGGCCTGCTACAAGCGGGTTTGCAAAATCGGTAACATACTTTTTGACTTTACCGCTTTCGATTGCTTCGATCAGCGCTTCCTCATCAACAAGAAGATCTCTTGCAAAGTTCAGCAGAACAACGCCGTCTTTCATTTTGTCAAAAGCTTCTTTGTTTATCATCTTTCTGGTGCTGTCAAGAAGCGGAACATGGATTGTAATATAATCACACTGGCTGTAGATTTCATCCAGAGATTTGCTGTGTTTGATGGTTCTGGAAAGGTTCCATGCAGCATCAATTGAAATATAAGGGTCATATCCATAAACTTCCATACCTAAATGTGTTGCAGAATTTGCAACAAGGGCTCCGATCGCACCAAGTCCGATAATACCCAGCTTTTTGCCGCTGATCTCACAGCCTGCAAACTGCTTTTTCTGTTTTTCGGCCAGCTTGTCAATATTTTCATTATCCTTCTGATCTGCCACCCACTCAATGCCGCCTACAATATCTCGGGAAGCAAGGAGCATTCCTGCAAGAACAAGCTCTTTGACACCATTGGCATTGGCGCCGGGAGTATTAAATACCACAATTCCTTTTTCTGCGCATTCTGCCACCGGAATATTGTTTACTCCGGCACCTGCAC
>URWL01000262.1 GCA_900551465.1 uncultured Blautia sp.
TATTATGTAGGATATCAGGGACATATGATGGGGGCAAAAATGGAAGGGGATATGCGCCGGCAGCTGTTTGACCATTACGAAAAGCTGTCTTTTTCCTATTACGATCAGAATAATTCCGGTCAGATGATGAGCAAACTGGTATCGGATCTTTTTGATATTTCAGAATTTGCGCATCATGGTCCGGAGAATCTGTTTATTTCTCTGATTAAAATTGTGGGATCTTTTGTTTTTCTGTTTCTCATCAACTGGAGGCTTGCGATTCCGCTTCTGATCCTTGTTTTTGTAATGTTCATGTTTTCCATGAGGCAGAATAAAAGAATGCAGGAAACTTTTATGGACAACAGGAAAAAAATCGGAGATGTGAATTCCAGTCTGCAGGATACGCTGGCAGGGATCCGTGTGGTACAGTCCTTTGCCAATGAAAACGTAGAACGTGAGAAGTTTGGAAAAAGCAATCATGCTTTTCTTTGTTCCAAAAATGCAAATTACAGATGTATGGGAAATTTTATGGGCTGGAACCGATTCTTTCAGGGAATGATGTATCTGGTTACCCTTGTGTTTGGCGGATGGCTGATCGCCAGAGGCAAAATGAACGCCGGAGATCTTGCCATGTATGCGCTCTATATCGGGATATTTGTAAGTCCCATCCAGATACTTGTGGAACTGATTGAGATGATGCAGAAGGGATTTTCCGGTTTCCGCCGCTTCCTTGAAGTGATGGAAACAGAGCCGGAGATTGTAAATGCACCGGATGCGGAGCCTTTGAAGAACGTAAAAGGGGAAGTTTCCTACGAAGATGTATCCTTCCATTACAGTGATGATGAGACTCTTGTCCTGGATCACATTTCCTTTAAAATCCCGGCAGGCAGATCCATTGCGTTGGTAGGTCCGTCCGGAAGCGGAAAAACCACAATCTGCTCTCTGCTTCCAAGGTTTTATGACGCTACAGGAGGAAGGATCACTGTGGATGGTCAGGATGTAAGAAAGCTGACACTGGAAAGTCTGAGAAACCAGATCGGCCTTGTGCAGCAGGATATTTATCTTTTTGGAGGAAGCATCAAGGAAAACATTGCATATGGAAAGCCGTCTGCTTCCATGGATGAGATTATTGATGCGGCAAAAAAAGCAAATATACATGATTTTATCATGTCTCTTCCAGATGGATACGATACTTTTGTGGGAGAACGTGGAACACGTCTTTCCGGCGGACAGAAGCAGCGGATCTCCATTGCCAGAGTATTTTTGAAAAATCCGCCGATTCTGATCCTGGATGAGGCTACCAGCGCTTTGGATAATGAAAGTGAGCGATGGATTCAGAAAAGTCTGGAGGAGCTTTCCAAAAACAGAACGACTATCACCATAGCCCACCGGCTTTCCACAATTCGGAATGCGGATGAGATTCTGGTTGTGGCAGACAATGGGATTGCGGAAAGAGGAACCCATGAGGAACTTCTTGCCAGAAACGGGATCTATGCCCACTACTATCAGATGTCCTGATTGTGGGAATAGGTGAATTTTGTTTCTTGTTCCCCACAGACGATGCATATGAAAAAAGACAGATCATAGTGCTGTACTGCGTTTCCTGGTAAGGCTCGCAAGGCGCTATGATCTGTCTTTTTTCTTTGCATCTGAATATGGGCAACAGCCAAACAGAAATCCTTTCGGTAACTTCCGGCCGTTGGCCGGTTGCCAGCCGCAGGCTGTCTGGTTATGCTGCGCTCTACGGCTCCAGTACCACGGTCTTATGGTATCTGGCATTTTCTTCAAGGAGAGTCTTCCATTCTCCGTTTTCCATATCTTCGTTATAGTAACGAACTTTCAGGTTATCCATATACTGGATGTAGTCTACCAGATAAACGTCAATAGAGGATACATTTCGATCCTGGATGGCGTAGTTGTTTATGCTACCGTCAGAATCAATGTAGGGCATCATATTTCCGTCAGCATCCAGTGTAACGATAAAGCAGTCGGAGTTGGAGTCTTCTTCATAAAGTGGATTTACGGTAAGCTCATAAGGGGTTTTGACAACAGAAGCCAGTCCGATGCCATCATCGTTTGTTTCATTGATCTCAATAGTTTCTGTCAGAGAGTTATCAATGGTAACGGGGATGTCGAAGCTCCAGTCTCCTTCAAACCAGTAGTTTTCGTGTTCATTTGGATGCTGACTGTATTCAGCAGGCATCTGATTCATAACTTCCTGGAATTCCTCGTCGGACATATTCTCAAGTTCCTCCTCGGAATAACCGTGATCCCAGTACTCAGGCTCTGCTTTTGTACCGGTAAACTCACTGACAGACAAGTGAATATCAAAAGTTTCAGGAAGCTCAATGGGCTTCACATATTCAGACTGAAGTGCTCCTGCCTGTGCAGTGACTTTATCATTAAATTCTCCCAGAAGCGCATAGCCTTCTTCTGTTTCGTCATTCAGATCTTCATGAGTTACTCCCATTTCATCCAGGACATCCTGTACCATTTCGTCATATTTTTTCTGATATTCTGTGGTATCCTCAAGCTGGGTGTCTAGACGCAGAATGCAGGCATAGGTGTGGTCGTCCAGGAATTTTCCTTCAGGATTCATATACTGGGTACCGGGATTCAGTTCTGCCTGATCTCCTTCCAGGAAGCTGTAGCTGACATCTGCGATCATGGAGATCACAGGCTGGTCTTCCTGATCCATCATGGTTTCAGGGAATGGATCTTCACTGACTGCCTCCATGGAAAGATAAACAGTTTGATCGTTGGCATAGATTTCAGAAAAAGTAATGGTAAGTCCATCGGCAGTTTTGGTGTAAACTGTTTCAGCTGGTGCAGAGCTTTCATCGGCTGCTGCTTCCTGAGTGTCAGAGGAATCTTTCGCCGGCTGTGACGGATTCTGAGCCGGTTCCTCAAGGACGGTAGCTTTATCTGCAAAGTTTCCAAAGAAGCTTACGTTTTCCTGAAGCTGTTCAAAGAGTCCGCCTACAATGGGAAGCTCTCTTGCCATAACCGGATTGGCTGCACAGAAGACAAATCCCACAGCCATTACAGCAGCCATGCCGCCGGCAATTTTTGCACCGGTTTTCATCCAGCAGTAAGGATCTTTCTGAGGTTTTTTCTGGACAACTGTATGGTCTTCGATCATACGGTAGGCACGATTTACTTTTTCATGAACGATTACCGGAATATCTACATCTTTATTCAGCTCTTCTCTTAATTTTTTTTCATTATTATTAAATGTCATCATGCATGTTCCTCCTTTATTTGATACTGGTAAGCTTCCGCCAGTATGCGGCGTCCTCTCTGAAGACGGGTTTTTACTGTGTTTTCTTTCATATTCAGGATCTGGCTGATATCGGCAGTGTTAAATCCTTCCATATAATAAAGAAGAAGGATACTTCTGTATTTTTCATCCAGAGGAGCCAGAAGCTGGTTCCATTCACTGGTTTCAAAATCCTCTTCGTAAAAAGGAGTATCCGGAACCTGATCGGTGTACAGAGTAAGTTTCTTTCGGTGCAGGATATCCTTGCATTTGTTGATAAGAATCCTTGTGAGCCATGTTTTAAAGTACTTGTTGTTTTTTAAATTTGGAAGATTTTCATAGCAGGATAAAATGGCATCCTGTATGGCATCTGCAGCGTCTTCATCATTTTTCAGATAGGATCGTGCGATTTTGTACATGCTCTGCGTCTGCATGTCCATGAGACGGCAGAAGGCGTCGGCGTCTCCCTTTTTTGCCTTTCGCAGTAAATGTTCTGTCAT
>URWL01000263.1 GCA_900551465.1 uncultured Blautia sp.
ATGAGCAATATATGCATCGTCCAGATATTTATCAAGCTCAGCGACTGCTTCGTCCACTGTCTTTCCGAGAAGATTGATCTCAGTGGAAACACTGGCAGATTTTGACATACGGATCTTGCCTGCCCCGGTTTTTTGGAGAGAAGGTGTAGTGATCACAGGTTCATCTAAAAGTTCAAGGTCTGAAAGAGAAACTTTGGAACGGATGATCCCCATCTGCACAAAAAGATAACCTTTGGAATCAGGCCGGCTGCTGACAGTTCCTTTCAGGTTCATACTGAGGACTTTTACAGAGTCACCGGGATGGATATCTTTGGCAGTAAGCAATTTTTTTGGCTTTTTCTGCTGAGGCTTTCCGGCCATATTGCTTTCTGCTTTATTCATACGTTTTCGCAGTTCCTGACGTTCTCTTTCTACAGAAGCTGTATCCACATGGTCTTTCTGGAATTTATGGAAAAGCTTCATAGTCTTATCAGCATAATCTTTGGCTTCTTCAAGAACCTTATGGGCCTCTTCATTGGCCTGGCGGAGAATACGCTCACGCTGTGCGTCCAGTTTTTCCTGACGAGATTCCAGCTGTGATTTCAGAGTTTTGATCTCTTCTTTATAGCGCTCAATTTCAAGGCGCTCGTTTTCCATGGTAATACGATTTTCTTCCAGAGAAGAAAGTACATCTTCAAAGGATACGTCCTGTTCGTTGATCTGGTCTTTTGCCCGCTGGATAATAGAATCAGAAAGACCAAGCTTGGAAGAAATTGCAAATGCGTTACTTTTGCCCGGGATACCGATCAAAAGACGGTAGGTAGGACGAAGTGTTTCTACATTAAACTCACAGCAGGCATTTTCAACACCTGGTTCGGAAAGTGCATATACTTTCAGCTCACTGTAGTGAGTGGTAGCCATGGTCCGTATTCCCTTATCATGGAGATAAGAGAGGATGGAAATGGCAAGGGCGGCTCCTTCGGTAGGATCTGTTCCGGCGCCAAGCTCATCAAACAGAACCAGAGAGCGGGAATCTGCCTTTTCCAGGAATGATACGATGTTGGTCATATGTGAGGAAAAAGTACTTAGAGACTGTTCAATGCTCTGCTCATCTCCGATATCTGCATAAATTTCATGAAAGAGAGCCAGCTGGCTGCGGTCAAGAGCCGGGATATGCAGACCGGATTGTCCCATAAGGGTAAGCAGGCCTACAGTCTTGAGAGAAACTGTTTTACCTCCGGTATTAGGTCCTGTAATGATAAGCAGGTCAAAATCCTCTCCCAGACGGATGTCAATTGGGACAACCTTTTTTTTCGGGATTAAAGGATGACGGGCTTTTTTTAGAAAGACCTTTCCTTCTTCGTTGAAAACAGGTTCGGTTCCATTCATGTCCATGGCAAGCGCTGCTCTTGCAAAAATAAAGTCAAGCTGTACCATAAGCGTAAGATTCAGGGCAATGGATTCTCGTTCTTCTGCAATCTGCTGGCTTAATGAAGAAAGAATGATCTCAATTTCCTTTTGTTCCTGAAGCTCCAGTTCACGCATATCATTGTTCAGCTTTACAATGACCATCGGCTCAATAAAAAGTGTGGAACCGGTGGAGGACTGGTCATGGATCATACCGGGAACCTGTCCTTTATATTCGGCTTTTACCGGAATACAATAGCGTCCGTTGCGCATGGTGATCACGGAATCCTGAAGATAGGTACGGGCACTTCCATTTACAAGTCCGGACAATTGAGTATGGATCCTGTCATTGGTAATCTTCATGTTTCGACGGACCTGGCGCAGGCCGGGGCTTGCATCGTCACTGATCTCATCTTCGGAGAGGATGCATCGGCGGATCTCTGCAGAAAGAGGTGTAAGTGGTGAAAGCTGGTCAAACATGCTGTCCAGGGAATCTGCAGAAGTATTGCTTCTTTCATTTCTGGAATAAGACTTAACCCGGGATGTATTTTCAAGCAGAGAGCATACGGCAAGAATTTCTGCTATGCCAAGAGAACTGCCTATTTCCAGACGCTTCAGTGAACCACGGATATCTTTTACACTGCCAAAAGAGATAGACCCTTTTTGAAAAAGGCGTGTTAAGGCATCCCTGGTCTGTGTCTGCATCAGGCGGATCTCATTAATATCTGTAGAGGGAAGAAGTTTTCTGCAAAGTTCTTTTCCCATAGAGGAAGAGGCTTTTTCTGTAAGCCGTTCTATTATTTTGTAGTATTCTAATGATGTTAGTGCTTTTTGATTCATAATTTTTTACCTGCCTGGAAGGCAGTATCTCCTATTGCTGTAATATTTTACTATGTGATTTTTCATCATACCATATTTTTGCCTGTTTTTCCAGAACATCAGGTAAAGGTACGAAAAATGTGATTTATGTTTTGATGTTTCTATCATACATGATTTAATCCTTATTGAAAAGGAAAAAGTGCTTTTTTGTTCATGAAAAATTCATATATTTTTGCTAAAATATACTCATCTTATCAGGTTTACAGGAGGATGGTTATGGGAAATAAAAAAAATCAGGACTATCCATTTATAAAAGAAACTATCAAGCAAAGACCTATGGACAAAAGAAAAGTATTGGAAAAGCTGGGTGTGGCAGCTGCGTGTGGTATAGTATTTGGTCTTAGTGCTGTTTTTATAATTATGATATGTATGCCCGGTATCCTTGATAAATATGAACAGCAGATAAAGAAAAAAGAGATCGTACAGATTACGCCTTCAATACAACCTTCGGGAGACAGCAGCCTGCAGCAGGAGACCGCTTCCGTGGATAAGAGCACAGAAGAGATAGATGCTGCAAACAATGAAGATATACAGGAGAAATCTACGGTTTCTCATTTACAAAATATTTATAAAATGGTAAGAAAAATTGCCATGGAACCGCAGAAAGCACTGGTTAGAGTGGCTGGTATAACAGGAGATTCGGATCTTCTGGATGATTCTCTTCTCACCTTCGGAGATGAAGGGGGGATTGTATTTATTAAAAATAAGGATGGTTTTTATATAGTAACAACATCTGATCGTCTGGAAGAAATAGAAAAGTTCAGGATTACTTTTTCTAACGGGAAATCGGCAGAAGGAGAATTATGCGGAGCAGATTCCAGAACAAATCTTGTAGTGATTCGTGTTCCAATAGAAAATATAGATGAAGAGACATGGGAAAACATACCGGCAGTACCATTGTCTTCAGAAGATAATCAGGAACAGACACAGCCAGTTATTGCAATTGGAAGTCCTGCAGGTGATATGAATGCTTTAATATATGGAAGCATTACATCTGTTTCCGGAAAACTGAACATAGCAGATGATGAATATGCTTTGATCACTACTGATATGGCCGGATCACAAAAAGGCGGAGGCGTACTGCTGGATATGAACGGCAGGATGACCGGAATTATTATTTCTAATGATAATCAGGAGAATACAGTTTTGAGAGCGGTATCTGTAGCAGAAATCAAATGTCTTCTGGAGAAGCTTTCTAATGGGGAACCTATCTGCTATACTGGAATAAGAGGAACCACTATTTCTAAAAGGCAGTCTGAACAGCTGAATATTCCCCAGGGGATTTTTGTTGACAGAGTGGAACAGGGCTCTCCGGCTATGAATGCAGGAATACAGAGCGGTGACATTTTGTACAAGGTGGGAGACCAGAGGGTTCTTACCATGGATGAGTACAGCAGGGTCTTACAGAATAAGCAGCCGGGAGACCGGATGGAGGTCACCCTGTATCGAAAAAGTCCTGCG
>URWL01000264.1 GCA_900551465.1 uncultured Blautia sp.
TTCCTGTGCTGCTGCCACCTTTGCCGACCAGTTCAGCTGGTCTTCTGTTGGTCTGCGTGCAATTGGATCCGACGGAGAATCACCGGATATTTCAAAAAAGTCCTGGATCTGAGACATTTTTTTTTCAACTTCTTCTTCACTTACACTTTTCAGATATGCATCCAGATCACTCATTTCAAGAATTTCAATATCCATTCCTGTCTGAGCCTGAAGCATGGTAAAATCACTGTACATATCCAGCATGCCGCTGTAATATCCTCCCAGAAAACCAAAACGGCTCCATTTTAATGTTCTCTGCACACCAGCTGCCATGCACCATTCTTTAATTTCTTTCCAGGCTCTTATCGCTTCTGGCCGATTAATGGATACCTCATCGGCTTTGGCAAATCCAGGTGTTTCAGAAAGCCCTAATAATCCATTTACAACACGAAATGGAATCCCTGCTCTGTTAAACGCATTTGATATTTCAGGAATAGAACATCCTACACACTGAGCCAGCCATCGGTCTGTTCCTGTAATATCATATGCCATTTCAGGAGCAGGCTGAAGATTTAAAATAATGGCAGGTGCTTTATTAATCTGATGTATTGGAAGTACACAAGCACTTGTATAATAGGTAGCAGCATGGGAAAATACGATATCTACATTATTTCTGTTAAAATACTCTCCGGCTTCCCGACCCTTTTCTTCCGTATCTACCATTCCAAAATTATAAACTTTTCCCCATTGACTGAGCTTTTCCTCAATAAAATGATTATATCCCATCAGGCATTCCCGAAGTCCTGAAAATTGATTCCAGTATGTACAAAGTCCTGCACTGTATAATCCGATCCGCGTTTCCTTAGGCTCCTTTATTCTGTCAAAACTGTCCATTTTTCTCTCCTATACTCTTATCTTGTTTCTTTCATTTCTGTTTACATTGCTATTATATATTGGTATAATAAGAAAAACATCCGATTATATTAGCATAAAATATCAATATCTTGCTATCAAAGGAGTGATTGTCATGAGAAATTCCGCAACCCATCAATATATGGAAAATCTTGATTTTAGCTGGACCGATGAATCCATTCGTTTTATCAATACAGCCTCCCCTAAATCCCGACAAACCTTCTTTTATGTACAGGAAGCCGGAGATTTCTGCACCTTTCCCCCATACTTTACAGAAAGAGAAAACTTGAACAGCTTTTTACTTATTTACACCCTTTCCGGGAAAGGACTTCTGAAATATCAAGGAAAAACATGGCAGCTACTGCCAGGAACCCTGGCTTATATTGACTGTATGGATCATCACTATTACGAATGTCTGAAAAACCAACAGTGGAAATTTCTTTGGCTACACTTTAATGGACCTTCCGCTCTTGGCTATTATGAAGAATTTTTAAAGAGTAATTTTCATATTCTAAATTCCTTAGATCCTTTTTTTATAGAAAGCACGCTTCGAAGAATTCTATCTATAACGCAAAAAAAGGATCTCCATTCAGAAATCCTTACTTCAGGTCTGATTACGGAGATCCTTACAAAAATTTTAATTGAAAATGAGACGGAAAATCTTGGAATTGGATTTATGCCCGATTATCTAAAAGCTGTTATAAAAGAAATTGACATACATTTTCAGGAGCCTTTGTCTCTTGATTATCTGGCATCTCTTACAGGCGTAAGTAAATATCATCTTGCCAGAGAATTTAAGCGATATATAGGTACACCGCCTAATGAATACATTATCATCACAAGGCTCAATCATTCAAAAGTTCTTCTCAAATATAAAGATATTACCATAGAAGAAATCGCATATGCATGTGGCTTTCACCAAGTTAGCCATTTTATCAATCAGTTTAAGAAACACGAAGGATGCACTCCACTAAAATTCCGTAGTGCATGGTGCAGTAATGAACCTTCTAAACCCTCCTCTGCCCTATAAAACTCTTACTGTGATAAAAGCAGCGGTTATTTCTCAGTCATCCTCCTCCCCATCGTCATCTGCTTCCGGTTCTTCATACTCTGGTTCCGGAACTTCATACGCTGGTTCCTCCGGCTCTGGAGCTTCATATTCCGGTTCTTCCGATTCAGGTCTGCTTACAGAAGATACCGAGGCTTCATTTCTCTGTGACGGGCCATTCAGAGGAAGCGCGCCCTGACGCCTGCCTTCTTCGGAATCATCATCTTCTTCCTCTTTATCCTGAGAATCTGTATCTCTGTCATCCTCCTGATCTTTATCATTACTTTCCTTTTCCGGCTCTTCTGAGTCGTCCTCTTCTTCCGGTTCCAGGATATAACCATTTCCAGTATAATTGGCATACTCTCTTAAATCGATGCCTTCCTGGTTCAGCCTTTCTACCAGATCTTTAATGGGCAGAGATGCCAGCTGTGCATAATTCAGCTTTGGATTCTCCGAAGTCAGCTTCCGTATCAGCTCCGCCTTTCCTGGAGTGATTTCATATTGTTCCGCCATTGCTTTTAATTCATCATCCACATATACATCCTGGTCAAAAACAGAGGCTGATCCTACCATGGAATCCAGACAGCTGCTGATTTCTTTGGATATCTCTGTGCGAAGTTTTTCGCTTTTATTTGGATTGCTGCTGTCTACAGAAAGCAGAACCATATTCTCTGCCTGACTTAGATATCCATGCTTGACCATAGATCCAAAAATGGCATTTACGGCAACATCCAGATCTGTATGTTTCAAATCCATATCTTCAAGAATTATTTCCCCGTCCTGATTGGCGGCCTCGGCAGAAATAACTTCTTCTCTGCTGTTCAGTTCAAACTGTATGCTGGGATTTACATCCAGATACACCGTTGCCTGAGACTGCAGTACAATCATATAATAGGAAAACATACCAATCACAAAACAGGCAGCTGCTGCAGACACAATCTTTATAACTTTTGCAGCAGTGTGAACATGTCTGTCCAGACCATCCAGAAACCATTCGTCACCGGAGGCTTTTTCCACCGGCTGCGCCCATATTTCCTCCGCCTTATCCGGTAAAATCTGCTCTACTGCATTTTTCAGACGTTCCTTCAGATAAGACTCTGTGATATTTTTCATAATAATCCCTCCAGCTGTCCCCGCAGTTTTTTTATGCTTCTGTTATACCGTGACAAAACCGTTGACAACGGCAGATGCATAAGTTCGCTGATCTCTCTGTGTTTCATTCCTGATACTGCATGCAAGACTATGATCTGACATTCCTCCTTTGTCAAAATCTGAAATGCTGTTTCCAGGACAATACGATCCTCACGATCCCGGATATCACTGCAGTCCGGGATCTCCCTTAACTCATCTACAGAAACAGCAGAATAATGTTTCTGCTTTCTGAATTTCATCAGACAGACATTTCTGGCTATGGTAAAAATCCATGCCATTGGCTTATCCATAGGGCGATATAAATGAGCCGCTGAACGTATTTTTAAAAAGGTCTCCTGCATGGCATCCTCTGCGTCCTCTCTGTTTCGCAGCAGTGACAGTGCATAAGAAAAGATCACATTGCTTGTCTTTTCGTATAACTGACAAAATGCCTCCTTTTCTCCTGCGGAAATCCTGTAAAAGACAGTTTCATCTATATTTATTGTTTCTCTGTTTTCCGGCTTACTGTAGGCCAGCGCAGCAAATACCAGCATGATTCGTTCTCCTTATCCCTGTATGGAACCCCCATATATTTTCTTTATTATAGCTCATTTTTCTCACGGGGAACAAGACCATATATAAT
>URWL01000265.1 GCA_900551465.1 uncultured Blautia sp.
ACCACAGCATGGAGCTTACTTATGCGGAACAGTTTTCTGTAGATTACTATAAGGATGGATATGCCCTGATCACCATAGCGGAGGAAGGGCAGTTTCTGGTAGTGCCGGAGGGAAAAGAAGCCCCAGAAGATCTGGACAAAAAAATCGCTGTGATCCAAAAACCTGTAGAAAATATTTACCTGGTAGCAACTTCTGCCATGAATCTTTTTTGTGCACTGGATGCACTGGACCATATCAGTCTGTCCGGAACAGATGCTGACGGCTGGTATATTGAGGAAGCAAAAAAAGCCCTGGAGAACGGCAGCATTTCCTTTGCAGGAAAATACAGTGCCCCGGATTATGAGCTGATCCTGGACAAAAAGTGCAGTCTGGCAGTAGAATCCACCATGATCTATCATACACCGGAGGTAAAAGAGAAACTGGAACAGTTTGGGATCCCGGTCCTTGTAGAACACTCCAGCTATGAATCACACCCTCTGGGACGGACGGAATGGCTGAAACTTTATGCCGTGCTTCTGGACAAAGAAAAAGAAGCGGAGCAGCTTTTTCAGCAGCAGGCAGAGAAACTGGAAAAGATTCAGGACAGCCAGAATACAGGAAAGACAGTTGCATTTTTTTATATTAACTCGGTAGGCGCTGCCAATGTGCGTAAATCTAATGATTATGTGGCAAAAATGATCGATCTGGCGGGAGGAGAATATATTTTTCGGGATCTTGGAGAAAAAGATAATGCACTTTCCACTATGAATATGCAGATGGAGGAATTCTATGCCTCTGCAAAAGATGCAGATTATATAATCTATAACAGTACTATCGACGGAGAGCTGACGGATATTTCCCAACTGCTGGCGAAAAGCTCTCTTCTGGGAGATTTTAAAGCTGTAAAGGATGGAAACGTATGGTGTACGGAGCAGAATCTGTTCCAGGAAACACTGGAGCTGGGAACGATGATCGAGGATATTCATACTATGCTGACGTCTGAGGATGAAACGTTGGATTCTCTGACCTTTATGCATAAGCTGAAATAAATATTGATACAGGAAGGACAAAATCATGCGTAAAAAGCTACATTTCAGATACTGGGCGGCCTTTGGCTTTCTGTTTTTGCTGCTGATCTTATTTATCATATGGAACATCAATTCCGGCAGCATCCCCATTTCTGTAAGAGAAATCATTGATATTCTGTTTATGAGAGGGGGAGAGGAAACAGCACGGAATATTGTGTGGGAGATTCGTCTTCCAAGAATTATTTCTGCGGTGATCCTTGGAGGTGCATTGTCTGTATCAGGATTTCTTCTTCAGACTTTTTTTGGAAATCCCATTGCCAGCCCTTTTGTACTTGGAATTTCTTCCGGAGCAAAGCTGGTGGTATCTCTTGTGATGATATTCCTGTTAGGAAGATCGATGGTGGCTTCTTCGGCAGTTCTGATTCTGGCGGCTTTTGCCGGTTCTATGATCTCCATGGGTTTTGTGCTTCTTGTGGCAAAAAAAGTAAAGCAGATGTCAGCTCTTATTATCAGCGGCATCATGATCGGGTACATTTGTTCGGCAATTACAGATTTTGTGATCACTTTTGCTGATGACTCAAATATTGTAAACCTCCATAACTGGTCACTGGGAAGCTTTTCCGGAATGGACTGGGAGAACGTAAGAGTGATGTCTGTGGTGGTACTGACTGCCTCGGCAGTGGTATTTCTCATGTCAAAGCCTATCGGGGCTTATCAGCTGGGAGAAAGCTATGCACAGAATATGGGAGTGAATATTAAGGTGTTCCGGGTGGCTCTGATCCTGTTATCCAGTATCCTGTCTGCCTGTGTAACGGCCTTTGCAGGTCCGATCTCTTTTGTAGGGATCGCGGTTCCCCATCTGGTAAAAAGCCTTTTAAAAACAGCCAGGCCTCTTCTGGTGATCCCGGCATGCTTCCTGGGAGGAGCCGTATTCTGTCTTTTCTGCGATCTGATCGCCAGAACTGCATTTGCCCCTACAGAGCTCAGCATCAGTTCGGTGACTGCAGTGTTTGGGGCGCCGGTTGTCATTTATATCATGATCCGAAGAAAGAGGACAGCGCAATGAATGAATTTTATGTACAGACAGAACAGATGACAGTGGGATATGACGGAAAGCCTTTGATCCGGAATATAGAAATCCGTCTGAAACGAGGCGAGATCCTTACATTGATCGGTCCAAACGGCGCAGGAAAATCTACAATTCTGAAAAGTATGACAAAACAGCTGAAGCTGGTGGGCGGAACCGTATACCTGGGCGGTGAACAGATGAACCGTATGTCAGGCAAAGAAGTTGCAAAGAAGCTGGCAGTAGTTATGACGGAGAGACTGCGTCCGGAACTTATGACCTGTGAGGATATTGTAGCCACCGGCCGTTATCCATATACAGGAACGCTGGGAATCCTCAGTGAAAGAGACTGGGAAAAGGTTCATGAGGCTATGGCATTAGTCCATGCCGCTGATTTTAAAGACCGGGATTTTACAGCTGTCAGTGATGGCCAGAGACAGAGAATCCTTCTGGCCCGGGCAATCTGCCAGGAACCGGAAATCATTGTTCTTGATGAACCCACGTCTTTTCTGGATATCCGTCATAAGCTGGAGCTTTTGACGATCCTTAAGGATATGGTAGTAAAGAAAAATACAGCAGTCCTGATGTCTCTGCACGAACTGGATCTGGCACAGAAGATATCAGATTCGGTGATCTGTGTTCATGGAGACCAGATCGAAAAATATGGCACTCCGGAAGATATTTTTACTTCAGAATATATCCATCATCTGTATGGGATCACAGCAGGAAGCTACAATGCTTCATTTGGCTGCCTGGAAATGGAGCCGCCTAATGGAAAACCGGATATTTTTGTGATCGGAGGCAACGGAAAAGGGATTCCTGTCTACCGGAAACTGCAGCGTGCCGGAATTCCTTTTGCGGCAGGAGTTCTTCATAAAAATGACCTGGATCACCAGGTGGCAAAGGTTCTGGCAGCAGAAGTAGTGGAGGAAGAGCCGTTTTCTGTGATCAGTGAGGAAAATTTTCAGAAAGCTAAGAAATTAATGGAAACCTGCAGCCGTGTAATCTGCTGCGTAGATATATTTGGCCCTGCCAATGAAAAAAACCGGCAGCTGCTGGAGATTGCAGAAGCTTCCGGAAAACTGGTATAAGAAAAATCCCTGCTTTTTACAAATCTGTGAACAATTTCTCACAGACTTGTACAGTGCAGGGGATTTTGTTATAATGAAAAGTCAGAAGGTAAAGAAAAACAGGAGCTTCTGTTTTTTTACCAGGAATCAGGCAGCAGAAAGAGTTTTTAGAAAGAAACAGGTGTTTTCATGGCAGATACAGTACAGCGGAAAAAGCTGGCTGAACAGAAAAAAAGAAAAAAGAAACCCGTAAGCAGAAAAAAAGCAGATTATTATGACTACAGCCTTCTGGCAGTGGTAATCCTTCTGACCTGCTTCGGTCTTATCATGCTTTACAGTACCAGCGCTTATATGGCTGAAGTAAGGTATGGGGACGATATGTATTTTTTTAAAAAGCAGGCATTTATCAGTGCAGGATGTATTGTAGTTATGATCCTCATATCCAAGATAGATTATCATATTCTTACAAAATTTGTAACAGTTCTGTATGGAGCGGCTTTTATTCTGATGGCGCTGGTACGTTTTACTCCTCTGG
>URWL01000266.1 GCA_900551465.1 uncultured Blautia sp.
AGAGATTGCTGGACAGACGGTTTTTCATTTTCATATGCATTTGATTCCCAGATACAAGGGAGATAAGGTAGGACTGACCTGGACTCCGGGAAAACTTACTGATGAGGTAAAAGATGAGATTCTGGCAAAGATAAAATAAAGATCGGAAATTATACAGAAGATGAGAAACGGGAATTTTAATGAGATCTATCATAAATACCATAGATTTTCTGTAAATTCTGCCAGAAAGATTGTAAAGGATGAAATGTTGGCGGAGGATATCAGTCAGGAGGTTTTTTACCATCTTTATGAGATCAGAGATACATTGGAACTGACAAATGACAGGATGATCAAATCGTTAATATTCATGGCAACTGTGAATAAGGCGAAAGATTATATCAAGAAATCATGGAAACGGCATGAACATTGTGTCTTTGAAGACGAAAGCCCTATTGATGATATTTCGGAAGAAAATATAAATGTGGAAAATATTATGATTCGTAAAGAAGAGACGGAATATAAGAAGCGTGTACTGGCTAAGCTTCGCCACAGAAATCCCATGAATTATGAAATATTGATCAAGATTGTGTATTTTGGTCTTTCTCCAGATTCTGTCGCGGAGGAATATGGTATCACGAGAAACAATGTGAATAACAGAATCCTCCGGACAAGAAAATGGATGAAGAAAGAATTAGAAAAACTTCGGAAAATGTAAAATATTATGTTCCTGACAGGACTATTTTGTGTACTCCTGTATCAGTGAAAGAATGTGATGGATGGAATCCATCTGCTTTCCTGAGGCCATTGCTTCTTCATAAGAATGACGATTGGAATATAGGCTTCGGATAGAATCCAGAAGCTTTTGGTCAGTGATTTCTTCCTCTTCCAGTACCATGCTGAATCCCTGCCGTTCAAAAGAACGGGCATTGAGAATCTGGTCTCCTCTGCTGGCATTAGCGGAAAGTGGAATCAGAAGATTTGGTTTATGAAGAGCGTTGATTTCACAGATTGCATTTGCACCGGCTCTGGAAATAACAATGTCAGAAAGTGCAAACAGATCAGCCAGTTCATTTTTTATATATTCATACTGAACATAGCCTTCTGTGCCGGTGAGAGACTCATCGGTTTTGTCTTTTCCGCAAAGATGTACTACCTGGAATTCTTTAAGAAGCTCCGGAAGGATACTGCGGATATGGTTATTGACAGAAGCGGCTCCAAGGCTTCCTCCAATTACCATAAGAACCGGTTTATCAGAGGTAAAACCGCAGAAACGGCGTCCGGCTTCTTTATCTCCGCTGAGAAGTTCTTTTCGAATAGGAGTACCGGTAAGAACGGCCTTTTCCTGGGGAAGATTTTTGACTGTCTCAGGAAAATTACAGCACACTTTTACTGCAGAGGGAATACATAATTTATTGGCCAGTCCGGGAGTCATATCAGACTCATGGATAATTGCAGGAACTTTGCATTTTTTGGCTGCAATCACTACGGGAACAGTAACAAATCCGCCTTTGGAAAAGACAATGTCAGGTTTTAACTGTTTCATCAGTTTTTTTGCTTCATGAAAGCCTTTTAATACACGGAATGGATCTGTGAAGTTTTTTACATCAAAATACCGTCTTAATTTGCCGGATGAGATTCCATAATAAGGGATATCCAGTTCTTCGATGAGTTTTTTTTCAATTCCGTCATAAGAGCCGATATAGGAAATTTTGTATCCGGCTTCCCGGAGAACAGGAATCATTGCAATGTTTGGAGTGACATGTCCGGCAGTACCGCCGCCGGTAAGCACAATATGTTTCATAGGGAATTCCTCCTGAAAAATCTTTTTGTTACCAATAAATATGAACCAACAAGGCAGAATTGTCAAGAAAAGATAATGGTTGAAGAAATATGAAAATCGAAAAAGAAAACACAAATGTCAGAGAATTGATCATTGGGAGAAAACAATGAGAAAAGAATTCAAAAGAAATAAAAAACAGAAAAATAATCAGTCATCTGACAAAAAAGACCGACACAGGTTATTTTTGGATGAACAATATATTAAAATGGCTGAAGAGATGGAACGGGAGCTTTTTGCAGATGGAAATTCAGATGCATATGAATCTACAGATGAAGAAGAAGCCCGTTCCTATCAGAGACTGATAAATAGCTTGAAAGCAGATGGTATATATCAGGAAGATGATGCAGAACCCGATATAGGGAAAAAAGTCGTCCCCATGCATAGAAAAATCCGTTTTGGAAAAGTTGCCGGTGTGGCAATCCTTTGCTGTGCGTGTATATTTGCTGCCAGTATGACAAGTGAGGCGAATAGAACGTACCTGATAAATAATATACGTGTATGGAGTGGAAACGATACAAGAACAGTGATCGACAATAATGAAAAAAATGAAACTGTTAATATGAAAGAATATGAGGCAATTGAAGAAATAGAAGAGAAACTAGATATTGATATGCCAGAGTTTTATTATCGACCATATGGAATGGAATTTACTGGATTTGAATTGGATGATACGGCAGATATTGCTAAAATGGAGTATGTGTATAAGGATAATATAATTGTGTTGATTCTTGATAAGCAATCAGAAGATACCGCAAGCAAAATAATGAGTGCTCAAGGTAGAAAAATAGATACGGTTATTATTGGGCAAGAAGGAACGCATATATCTGTTGAAAAAATTCAGGAAGAGCAAGATTCCGTACCAAGTTATGCTGCATTTTGGGAAAAAGATAATGTGCTTTATTGTTTTTCGGGAAAAGTAGAAGAAGAGGAATTAAAAAAAATTTTTGAAGACATGGTATTTTAAGAGTGATTTCTGTCCAAACTTATCGTATTAATTATGTAAGGGATGTTTGCAAAGGGAAAGGAAGTGGTAAAAGTTAGGAAATTCGGACAAAAGCTGATGTTAGGTTTGGCAGTAGGAATTAGCTGTATAATTCTTCAGTCATCCAGTACAATAGTCCATGCATCCAGTATTTTAGATGCAATAACATCAGAAGAAACTACAGAGGATCATTCGGAAGACACCAGTTATAGCATTCTACGTGGGAATCATTTGAATTTTGGAACAGTAAAAGTTCAGAGAATGTCCAGCAATGAGATGGCTATTTATGGATTGACCCAATGTCACCATGTCTGTGATGAAGTATATCTGTACTTATACTTAGAGCGTAAGGTAAATGGCAGTTATGGAACCTATAAATCCTGGAAGTTCACAGCCAATAATGCTACCAGTCTCAGCAGAGGTTTGAATGTTGCTGTTCCAAGCGGTACTTATTACCGTGTCCGCGGCTATCATGCAGCCAAGGATGGTTCAAAAGAATCAACATCAACATTAACAAGCGGTATTCTGATTAACTAACTCTGTTTTCATTCCTGCGTATTTCAGGGACGCTATGCGCGGGAAGAAGACAGGTGATGAAGATTGGGAATACCTTTTTACAATTGAATAGCGAAACATGGATGCGGACTGCGGGATGAAATCATAAAAAAATAATTGTAAACACCGTTACCATCCTGACAGCGTAAAATGTTTGCAGCAAAACTCGCATAGAATAAGAGATAAAAAGAATATCCGTACATATAATTAGGTTTGAAACCAGTAAACAAAAATGATACGACAAAATTTCAGACACGAGGCAGGGCGCTTAAAGCCCTGCCTCGTACTGCCTTCTTTTTTGAAAAATAACTGTTAAAAATG
>URWL01000267.1 GCA_900551465.1 uncultured Blautia sp.
TAAGGTAAACCGTGTGGAACTTAAAAACATTATTCCTCCGGCAGCAATTCAGGATGCCATGGAAAAACAGATGAAGGCAGAACGTGAACGCCGTGAAGCAATCCTTATTGCAGAAGGTGAGAAGAGATCTACCATCCTTGTGGCAGAAGGTAAGAAGCAGTCTGCTATTTTGGACGCGGAGGCAGAAAAACAGGCGGCGATCCTTCGTGCAGAAGCTCAGAAAGAGCGTATGATCAAGGAAGCAGAAGGCCAGGCAGAAGCAGTGCTTAAAGTGCAGAATGCCAATGCGGAAGGTATCCGTATGATAAGGGAAGCCGGTGCAGATCAGGCTGTTCTTACTTTGAAGAGTCTGGAAGCATTTGCAAAGGCTGCTGACGGAAGAGCCACCAAGATCATCATTCCGTCAGAGCTGCAGGGAATTGCAGGTCTTGCAGCATCTCTGAAGGAATTTGTGACAGATGATAAAAAAGAGATATTAGAAAAGACAACTTCGGATCAGAAGTAAAAAGAATTGCGGATCACAGTTGTTTCAGGTATGAGGAGAGGATTATTATGAACTTAAAAGGAAGAAATTTTTTAACACTGAAGGACTTTACACCGGATGAGATCACATATCTTATCGATCTTGCAGCAGATCTTAAGGCAAAGAAAAAAGCAGGAGAGCTTCACGAATATTATAAGGGAAAAAATATTGCTTTGATCTTTGAAAAAACAAGTACCAGAACCCGGTGCGCTTTTGAGGTTGCAGCTCATGATCTTGGAATGGGAAGCACCTATCTGGATCCTTCAGGATCTCAGATCGGCAAAAAAGAAAGTATTGCCGATACAGCCAGAGTTCTTGGAAGAATGTATGACGGAATCGAATACAGAGGATTTGGGCAGGAGATCGTGGAAGATCTTGCAAAATATGCAGGAGTTCCTGTATGGAACGGTCTTACCAATGAATATCATCCTACCCAGATGCTTGCAGATATGCTGACCATTCGTGAGCATTTCGGACATCTGGCAGGTATTCGTCTGGTATATATGGGTGACGCCCGCTATAATATGGGAAATTCTCTTATGATTGCCTGCGCGAAACTGGGTATGCATTTTGTGGCATGTACTACGGAGAAATATTTCCCTGATAAGGAACTGGTGGAGCTTTGCAAAGGCTATGCGGCACAGTCCGGCGGAAGCATTACTCTTACTGAGGATGTGGAAAAAGGAACAAAAGGCGCTGATGTGATCTATACAGATGTATGGGTATCCATGGGAGAGCCGGATGAAGTGTGGGAAGAGCGTATCCGTGAACTGACTCCGTATAAGGTAACGAAAGAGATTATGGAGAATGCAGGAGAAAAAGCTATTTTCCTTCACTGTCTGCCAGCATTTCATGATCTGAAAACAAAGATCGGCAAGGAAATGGGAGAAAGATTTCATCTGACAGACATGGAAGTGACAGACGAGGTTTTTGAGTCTGCTCAGTCTCATGTATTTGATGAAGCAGAAAACCGTATGCACACCATCAAAGCTGTGATGGTGGCTACTCTGGGAGAGCCGGAGAACAGATAATGTACGATCAGGAAACAATCTTAAAAAAGATCAGAACAAAATGGGCGGGCAAAACCGTCCATTTTGCAAAAGAAACAGATTCTACAAATGAATGGATCAAAAGACTGTCACAGGATGGAGCTCCTCACGGTACTCTGGCTGTGGCAGAATTTCAGTCAGCAGGAAAAGGCCGTCTGGGAAGAAGCTGGCAGGCACAGACAGGAAGCTCTGTGATGATGTCACTGCTTTTAAGACCGGATTTTGAACCACAGTATGCTTCTATGCTGACCCTTGTTATGGGCATAAGTGTGGCGCAGGCGATAGAAAAACTGGGAGTCAGTGTTTCTATTAAATGGCCAAATGATGTGGTGGTTTCCCGCAAAAAGATCTGCGGGGTCCTGACAGAAATGCGTCTGGACGGAATGAAGATACGAGATGTGATCATCGGTACCGGTATTAATGTAGATCAGGAATACATAGAGCAGGACCTTCAGGATAAAGCTACTTCTCTTTATCTGGAAACGGGAAAACATTATGAACGCACTGATCTGATCAGCCTTGTGATGGAAGCGTTTGAAGAAAATTATGAAAAATTTATACAAACCTGCGATCTTTCTGCAATACTTAATGAATATAACCGGCTTCTGGCAAACAGAGATCAGGAAGTGCGGATATTGGATAAAAAGGAGCCATGGGAGGGAACAGCTCTGGGAATCAATGCTCAGGGGGAACTTCTGGTAAAGGATGGAGAAGGAAAGATACAAACAGTGAGAGCAGGAGAGGTTTCAGTAAGAGGTCTGTATTCTTACGTGTAGATCCTGCCCCGTAAGCTGTCGGCAGGATAGATGTCTTTGACAGGGACAACAGAAATGTGTGTTGCAAAGTAAGAACGCCCGGGCGTTCTGGAAAGATGAAGGAGGTACTTATGTATCAGGATAAGATTGTGCTCTGCGGCGCAAGCGCTTATGAGCAGAAATATTATTTTAACCAGGATTTTAATTCTCTTCCCGAGGCAGTAAAACAGGAACTTCAGATCATGTGTGTTCTTTATACAGAAGAGATTGGCGGAATCCTTACATTGGAATTTGATGATGATGGAAATCTTCAGTTTAAAACAGAAGCTCTGGATGCAGACGCTATGTATGATGAAATTGGAAGTGTTCTGAAGATCAAAAAACTTCAGGAAGAGAAAAGGGAGCTTCTGGAATCTCTGGAAATGTATTATCGAGTTTTCTTTCTGGGAGAAACGCCGGAAGAAAATAGTTTAAAAGAGGAATCCACAGACAGCGGAAAGCTTTTGGGGGATTCTGTGGATAACGGAGTCTGATCTATGGAAATGCGGTGGAAAATCGGCAGTGTAGAAATAGACAATCCATTTGTGCTGGCTCCCATGGCAGGAGTTACAGATCTGCCTTTCCGTAAACTTTGCAAGGAGCAGGGGGCAGGTCTGATCTGTACAGAAATGGTCAGTGCAAAAGCAATTTCTTTCCATAACAAAAATACAGAAGCGCTGATGGAAATCGATTCTTCCGAGCATCCGGTGTCTCTTCAGCTGTTTGGCAGTGAACCGGAGCTGATGGCAGAAGTTGCAAAAAGTATTGAGGACAGACCTTTTGAAATTCTGGATATCAATATGGGATGTCCGGTTCCCAAGGTAGTCAATAATGGAGAAGGATCCGCTCTTTTGAAGGATCCGAAGCTTATTGGTAAAATTATAAAGTCAGTATCAGCTGCAGTAAAAAAGCCGGTGACGGCAAAGATGCGTATCGGATTTGAAGGATATCCTGTGGATCCGGTGGAAATTGCAAAGATCATGGAGGATTCCGGTGCGGCAGCGATTGCTGTTCATGGAAGAACCAGGCAGCAATATTATTCTGGTCAGGCAGACTGGGATACCATACGAAAAGTAAAAGAAGCTGTCCGGATACCGGTGATCGGAAACGGGGATGTAGATTCTCCGGAAAAAGCAGAAGCGCTTTTAAAAGAAACCGGATGTGATGGGGTAATGATTGGTCGTGCAGTAAGAGGAAATCCTTGGATTTTTCGTGAGTTGAATCATTATTTCCAGACAGGAGAAAAGATGCCCCGACCTTCAGCAGAAGAAATACGGGAAATGATTCTTCGAC
>URWL01000268.1 GCA_900551465.1 uncultured Blautia sp.
CTGTATAGGAGTAGATGATTGCAATAATACCCATGATGATAATCAGGATATTTACGTTGATGCCCATCAGACGGGAAAGCACCATACATGGAAGATACATGATGATGGACATACGGCCGATCTGATATACAATAAACATAACCGCACCCAGAACACGAAGTCCTTTGCTGTTAAAACGCAGTTCCAGATAATGATAAGCGGTATCAATATCCAGTTTACTGTAAATCGGCAGGAAGAAGCGGATCGTCAGCGGAATAGCCAGAAGCATACCAAGCTGTGCAAACCACATGATCCAGGTTCCTGCATAAGAGTTTCCTGCCAGAGACAGGAAAGAAATAGGGCTTAAAAGTGTTGCAAAAATGGAGACAGAAGTTACCCACCACGGCACGGTTCCGTCACCTTTGAAATATTCTTTTCCCTTCATTTCTTTTTTTGCGAAATGAAGTCCTGCAAATAATACTGCAGCCAGATACACGATCAGAATGATCAGGTCGATCACTGTAAATCCCTGCATAAATTACCTCCCTCTTATCTGACAATTATGCCAGATATTTTTCTTTTGCTGCTTTAACCATTGCTGCAGCTTCTGCTGCGATCGCTTTGTCTGCTTCCTGAAGATTTTCAAGAGGCTTGCGTACGCCGCCAAGATCTACATTTTCATTAATACGGAGAATTTCTTTTGCTACGGCATACATATTCCCATGACTGGAGCACATTTTGTAAATGATCTCATTGATATCATACTGAAGATCCATAGCAGTCTCTTTTTCACCTTCTGCAATCAGCTGGTTTAATTTCAGGAACAGCTCCGGCATTACACCATAAGTTCCGCCGATGCCGCCGTCTGCACCGATAGCACGCCCTGCAACGAACTGCTCGTCCGGACCGTTAAATACTACAAACTCACCTTTTGCAGCTTTGCCTGCTGATTTGAACATCTGGATGTCCTGTGTAGGCATGGAAGAGTTCTTTACACCTACAACTCTCGGATTTTTCATCATTTCTGCAAAAAGGCTCATAGTAAGAGCAGTTCCGGCCAACTGAGGAATGTTGTAAATAATAAAGTCTGTATTCGGAGCTGCTTCACTGATCTCATTCCAGTAAGCTGCGATAGAGTATTCCGGAAGTCTGAAATAAATAGGAGGAATGGAAGCAATTGCATCTACGCCAACACTTTCAGAGTGTCTGGCAAGTTCCACACTGTCCTTTGTATTGTTGCAGGCAACATGATTGATGACAGTTAATTTTCCTTTTGCAACAGCCATTACATTTTCAATGATAAGTTTACGTTCTTCCACGCCCTGATAAATACATTCGCCTGAAGAACCGTTTACATAAACACCTTTTACGCCTTTGTCAATGTAATACTGTGTGAGAGCACGTACGCCTTCCGGGCTTACATTGCCTTCTTTGTCATAGCATGCATAAAACGCCGGGATAATTCCTTTATACTTGTCTAATTTACTCATGATAACATTCCTCCTGGGCCTTGCCCTTATATTTTACTCTGCTTTTTTCATTTCTTCTGTAAAAGATTTTGTGATCAGCTGAGGTCTTGTAATAATAGATCCTACTACTACGCTGTAACAGCCAAGTTCAACTACTCTTCTGGCTTTTTCCGGCGTATTGATGTTACCTTCTGCGATCACATGATGTTTTACTTTGCTTAAAATCGTACGGATAATCTCAAAGTCATTCTCTTCGATCTTATCGCCTTTGCTGTGCTCTGTATAACCTACAAGAGTAGTTCCTATAAAATCGAAGCCAAGCTCATCTGCGTGAAGAGCCTCCTCCACAGTGGAACAGTCTGCCATCAGTAACTGTTCCGGATATTTTTCACGGATCTGGTGATAAAACTCATCCAGTGTCATATTTCCCGGACGTAAGCAGATCGTTGCATCAACGGCAATGATCTCCGGCTTAACCTCCATAAGCTCGTCTACTTCTTTCATAGTCGGGGTGATATATACCTTGCTGTCCGGATAATCCCTTTTTACAATACCGATAATCGGAAGATCCACATTTTTTTTGATCTCCTCGATATCCTCCTTGGTGTTTGCGCGAATGCCCAGCGCGCCGCCCTCTGCTGCTGCCTTAGCCATTCTTCCCATAATAAAAGAAGAATGGAGCGGTTCATGAGGCAATGCCTGACAGGATACTATCAAATGTCCCTTAAGCTGTTCTAAACGTTTTTCCATCGTACTCTCCTTTCCGCTCTCTCAATTTCCTGGCTTAGTATAGTCACTTATGAAAGTTTTTTCAATAGTTTTTTATTTTAAGAAACTTCTTTCACATCATTCGGCATCTCGCACAATTTCATTCTTTATTTTTTGTTTATTTTTTTTAAATATGCGCACCTTTTGAAAGTTCTTTCTCTTTCCAATCTTCAGATTGAATAAATCCCGTGAAAGTTCTATAATAGAAATATCTATAAAACGTATCTTACGAAACAAGGAGATTTTACTTATGATCATTAAAAACGGACTGGTATTTCAGGAAGACGGAAACTTTGTAAAAAAAGATCTGTACATCGAAAACGGCAGATTTGTTTCTGCCGAAACAGAAGTATCCGACAAAACAGAATACGATGCTGACGGCTTAAAGGTGCTCCCGGGACTGGTAGACGTACACAGCCATGGCGCATTTGGACACGACTTCTGCGATGCAGATGCAGAAGGTCTGAAGGTGATCCTGAAATATGAAAAAGAACATGGAATCACTTCCTACTGCCCTACATCCATGACGCTTGCCAAAGATAAGCTGATGGATATCTTTGCCACCGCAGCTCAGGTAGAACCGGATCCTTCCCGCGCCCGTATTATCGGTGTAAATATGGAAGGTCCGCTGATCGATATTGAAAAAAAAGGAGCACAGGCTGCCGAATACATCAGCGTGCCGGATGTTTCTTTCTTCCGTCAGTGCAACGAAGCTTCCGGAAATCAGATCAAACTGGTAACACTTGCCCCTAACGTAGACCGTGCCTTTGAATTTATCGAAGCTGCCAAAGATGAAGTAGTGATCTCCATCGGACACACCACAGCAGATTACGATTGTGCAAAAAAGGCTATGGAACTTGGTGTAAATCATGTCACTCACCTTTACAACGCCATGCCTCCTTTTGCTCACAGAGATCCGGGAGTGATCGGAGCAGCCTGTGACAGCGAGGACTGCATGGTAGAGCTGATCTGTGACGGCTTCCACATCCACGGAAGTGTGGTCCGCACCACCTTTAAGATGTTCGGAGACGAACGAGTTGTCCTTATCAGTGATTCCATGATGGCAACCGGAATGGAAAACGGCACCTATGAACTGGGCGGACAGAAAGTAACCATGAAGGACCGTCTGGCCACTCTTTCCAACGGCACCATTGCCGGTTCTGCCACTAACCTGTTTGACTGTATGAAAAAAGCCATGGAATTCGGTATTCCTGAATCCACAGCTATTTTTGCAGCTACCAGAAACCCGGCAAAAAGCATCAAAGTCTACGATCAGGTAGGCTCCCTTACACCGGGTAAATTTGCAGATGTGCTTATTGTAGATGATGCATATAACCTTGTAAAAGTATTCTGACATTCCCCCTTAAAAGCCCCCGGTACTGTAGATCCTGAACTGCTTCCCGTCAAGTAGACAATCAAAAAAATATAAAGTTTTTTCTGCCA
>URWL01000269.1 GCA_900551465.1 uncultured Blautia sp.
AACAGCCCTAAAATAAAGTAAACACCTGTCAGACTTTCAAAAATATATTTATATTTGATCGAAAAGATCTTGGATTTTTGGAATAATCAGGGAAAGGGCTTGACAGATGGAATTTGTAGACTTTATAATATAGTCTGTATATACGATCACGCAAAAACTTTGATGGAGACAGTAAGCCGCAGACATTTTATACTGACTGATAAGGGATCGAACGCTTCAGAGAGCCGGGGGCAGGTGGAAGCCCGGCGCAAGTAGAAACGGCTGAATATCACTCCGGAGTTTCCAGCCTGAAACTGACAGGGAATAAGGCCGGACGGTTTCCCGCCGTTAGAGGGGGCATGTATCGGCAGAATTCTGTCCGTACAGTGTATGAGGTGGTGCGAAGTGAAGTATACTCTCGTCCTTTTACAGGACGGGAGTTTTTTTATTTATTTAGTAAAGTAATAAGACAGGAGGAATTTATCGTGTATCAGAAAGTAGATACGAACCTGAACTTTGTTGACCGTGAAAAAAAGGTCGAGCAGTTCTGGAAAGAAAACCATATTTTTGAAAAAAGTATGGACAGCCGTAAGGAGGGAGAAACTTATACCTTTTATGACGGACCGCCAACAGCCAACGGCAAGCCTCATATCGGTCATGTGCTGACCCGTGTTATCAAGGATATGATCCCAAGATACCGTACTATGAAAGGAAACATGGTTCCACGTAAAGCGGGCTGGGATACTCATGGACTTCCGGTAGAACTTGAGGTTGAAAAAAAGCTTGGACTTGACGGTAAGGAGCAGATCGAGGCTTACGGTATGGAGCCGTTTATCCAGCAGTGTAAGGAAAGTGTCTGGAAATACAAGGGAATGTGGGAGGATTTTTCTTCTACCGTCGGTTTCTGGGCTGACATGGATCATCCTTATGTAACTTATGATGACAATTATATTGAATCTGAGTGGTGGGCTCTGAAAGAAATCTGGAATAAAGATCTCCTTTATAAAGGCTTTAAGATCGTGCCTTACTGCCCGCGCTGCGGAACTCCGCTTTCTGCACAGGAGGTTTCCCAGGGCTATAAGACAGTAAAGGAACGTTCTGCCATCGTCCGCTTTAAGGTTGTAGGAGAGGATGCTTATTTCCTGGCATGGACGACTACACCGTGGACTCTTCCTTCCAACCTGGCGCTCTGCGTAAATCCGGATGAGACTTACTGTAAAGTAAAGGCAGCAGACGGATATACTTATTATATGGCAGAGGCTCTTCTGGACAAGGTTCTTGGCAAGCTTGCCAAAGAGGATGAAAAGGCTTATGAGGTTCTGGAAACCTATAAAGGAACTGATCTGGAATATAAAGAGTATGAGCCTCTTTGGGAATGTACCAGAGAAGCGGCTGCAAAGCAGAAGAAAAAAGCGCATTATGTAGTATGTGACAGCTATGTTACTATGAGTGACGGTACAGGTATCGTTCATATTGCTCCGGCATTTGGTGAGGATGATAACCGTGTAGGCCGCGATTACAACCTTCCGTTTGTACAGTTTGTAGACGGACAGGGAAATATGGCAAAAGAAACTCCGTATGCAGGAGTATTTGTAAAGAAAGCAGATCCTCTTGTACTTGTTGATCTTGACAAAGAAGGAAAGCTTTTTGACGCGCCGAAGTTTGAGCATGATTATCCTCACTGCTGGCGCTGCGACACACCTCTGATCTATTATGCACGAGAGTCCTGGTTCATTAAAATGACAGCAGTAAAGGACGATCTGATCCGTAATAACAATACCATCAACTGGATTCCGGAGAGCATCGGAAAAGGACGTTTCGGTGACTGGCTGGAAAACGTTCAGGACTGGGGGATTTCCAGAAACCGTTACTGGGGAACACCGCTGAATATCTGGCAGTGTGAGTGCGGACATATGCACTCCATCGGAAGCCGTCAGGAGCTTTATGAAATGAGCGGCGATGAGAAGGCGAAGACAGTAGAGCTTCACCGTCCGTACATTGATGAGATCACTATGAAGTGTCCGGAGTGCGGCGGAACTATGCACCGTGTACCGGAGGTAATCGACTGCTGGTTTGATTCAGGAGCCATGCCTTTTGCACAGCATCATTATCCGTTTGAAAATCAGGATCTGTTTGAGCAGCAGTTCCCGGCAGACTTTATCTCCGAGGCAGTTGACCAGACAAGAGGATGGTTCTATTCTCTTCTGGCAGAATCTACCCTGCTGTTTAATAAGGCTCCGTACAGAAATGTTATTGTTCTTGGCCATGTACAGGATGAGAACGGACAGAAAATGAGTAAATCCAAAGGAAATGCGGTAGATCCTTTTGACGCTCTTGAAAAATACGGTGCAGACGCGATCCGCTGGTATTTCTATATCAACAGTGCCCCATGGCTTCCGAACCGTTTCCACGGCAAAGCAGTTGTAGAGGGACAGCGTAAATTTATGAGCACACTTTGGAATACTTATGCATTCTTTGTGCTTTATGCGAATATTGATGAGTTTGATCCGACGAAATATACGCTTGATTACGATCAGCTTCCGGTTATGGACAAATGGCTTCTCAGCAAGCTGAACTCCGTAGTAAAAGCGGTAGATGAGAACCTGGCAAATTACAAGATCCCGGAAAGCGCAAGAGCTCTTCAGGAATTTGTAGATGAGATGAGTAACTGGTATGTAAGAAGAAGCCGTGAGCGTTTCTGGGCAAAAGGAATGGAGCAGGATAAGATCAATGCCTACATGACTCTTTATACAGCTCTTGTGACGATCTCTAAGGCTGCGGCTCCGATGATTCCGTTTATGACAGAGGATATGTATCAGAATCTTGTGAGAAGCGTAGACAAGAATGCACCGGAAAGTATCCATCTCTGTGATTTCCCTGAGGTAAAAACAGAATGGATCAACAAAGAGCTGGAAGAGGATATGGAAGCTCTTCTGAAGGTGGTCGTTCTTGGACGTGCAGCAAGAAATACAGCAAATATCAAGAACCGTCAGCCTATTGGCACAATGTATGTAAAATCTGAGAAGGAAATGGATCAGTTCTACACAGATATTATTGCAGATGAGCTGAACGTAAAAGAAGTGAAATTCGCAAAAGATGTAGAATCATTTATTTCCTACAGCTTTAAACCACAGCTCCGTACCGTGGGCCCGAAATACGGCAAGCTTCTGGGCGGTATCCGTACAGCACTTACAGAACTGAATGGTACAGCGGCTATGAAGGAACTGAAAGAGACAGGTCTTCTTACTCTGGATATCAATGGAAACAAGGTGGAACTGGCAGAGGAAGATCTTCTGATCGAGACAGCTCAGACAGAGGGTTATGTAACAGAGACAGATGGAGATACTTCCGTAGTTCTGGATACGAATCTGACACCGGAGCTGATTGAAGAAGGTTTTGTTCGTGAAATCATCAGTAAGATCCAGACAATGAGAAAAGAGGCCGGCTTTGAGGTTATGGATAAGATCCATGTTTATGCAAAAGATAATAAGTGTATCATGGATATTATGGAAAATCATAAAGAGGAGATCATGTCAGAAGTTCTGGCAGAGGAGATTACTTTTAATGAAGCCGATGGTTATGTAAAAGAATGGAATATCAATAAAGAGAATGTTGTCCTGGGCGTAACCAGAAAGTAGGAGGAAAGAGAAAATGATTAATAAGC
>URWL01000270.1 GCA_900551465.1 uncultured Blautia sp.
CGCAGCCGCTAGGTCCTATGAATGCAGTGATCTCCTTTTCCGGAATGTGCATATTAATATCCTTCAGAGCATGAAAATTTCCGTAATGAAGATTCATATTTTCAATCAAAAGCTTTGTATTATTACTCATGTATCCTTATCCTTTCGCAATTCTTTTTGCTGCTTTGCCGGAAAGCCAGTTGATGATCAGTACAAAAACAAGAATCACCACTGCCGTAGCAGAAGCCTGATTCATGTGCAGTCCCTCACTGGAAAGCACATACATATGAAGAGCCAGTGTACGTCCTGATCCCATCAGATCCGGTATCTGGGCTACTGTTCCGGAAGTATAAAGAAGTGCTGCTGTTTCTCCAATAATACGTCCGATGGCCAGAATGATTCCAGCCAGAATGCCAGGTACTGCTGAAGGAAGCACGATTGTAAAAATAGTTCTTAATTTTCCGGCGCCAAGACCAAAGCTGGCCTCTCTGTAAGAATCCGGAACTGCCTTTAAGGCTTCCTCAGATGTACGCATGATCAAAGGAAGAACCATGATCACCAGGGTAAAAATACCTGCCATAAGAGACATTCCCCAGTTCATTGCAGTTACAAAAAACAGCATACCGAAAAGTCCGAATACAATGGAAGGGATACCGGAAAGTGTCTCTGCAGTAATACGGATAACCTTTACCAGCCGGTTGCCTTTTTTTGCATATTCTACAAGATAAATTGCTGCAAAAATCCCGATGGGCGCTGCGATCAGAAGCGTCATCACCGTCATAATAAAGGTATTGATAAGAGACGGCATCAGGGATACATTCTCTGAATTATACTCCAGACTGAACAGGGATGGGGTCAAATAAGGAATCCCCTTTACCAGAATGTAGCCTACCAAAAACAGCAGCACAGCAAAAGTAAGGACTGCCGCCACTCCGGTTAACAATGCAAGGATTCCTGAACCCGGATGGCGAAGATAAGATTTCAGCTGACTGCCTGCAGAAGAGCTGTTTCTTTTTTTTGTCTGAATTTCTGAATTGGCAACTGCCGCATTAGTTTGCATTTTCCGCCCTCCTGTTCAGAAGTGAAAGACTGAGATTTATAATGAGGATAAATACAAACAGTACCACACCGGTAGCGATCAGAGCTTCTCTGTGAAGGCCTGTTGCATATCCCATTTCTGTAACAATATTTGCTGTCATCGTACGAAGCCCTTTCAGGATTCCCTGAGGCATTCTTGCCTGGTTTCCGGCTACCATGATTACTGCCATAGTTTCTCCGATGGCACGTCCGATGCCAAGAACAACTGCTGCAAGAATACCTGATTTTGCTGCAGGAAGCATTACGCAGAAAATACTGCGTTCCTTTGTTGCCCCAAGAGCCAGCGAGCCCTCATAATAGCTCTCAGGTACACTTCTAAGTGCAGATTCCGTAGGGCCTATGATAGTGGGAAGGATCATGATCCCAAGAAGCAGAGAGGCTGCAAGCCAGCTGGTTCCTGTGCCTCCAAATGTATTTCGGATAAACGGAACCATCACTACCAGACCGAAAAATCCATATACAATAGAGGGAACTCCTGCCATCAGCTCAATGCCTGATTTCAGCGGTCTGTAGATTTTTTTCGGACAATAACGCGCCATAAATACAGAGGTAAAAAGAGCAATGGGAACACCTACCAGAATAGCGCCTCCGGTTACATAAATGCTGGCTACGATCATGGGGAAAATCCCATACAGATTATTTGATGGTTTCCATGTTGTTCCAAAAAGGAATTTCATTGGACCGATTTCTCCGATGGCCGGAATTCCACTGGCAAAAAGAAACAGACAGATCAAAAGTACTGCAAGGACAGAAACGCAGGCTGCCACCATAAACACTGTTTTCATTCCCCGCTCTTTGATTCTGTCTATAGAAACCTTAGATGTATTTTTTATACTCATAAAAGATATCTTCCTCTCTGACTTCATGATTACAGAACAGAAGCCCGGTAAGCCGGGCCCCTTTACGTTCTTTCATGTTGTACCGATCTTATTTTGCAAGATCTTCCCACTCAGTTGTTTCTCCAGTAAAGATTGCTTTTACCTGATCGCTTGTAAGATCTTCAATCTCATTAGATGTATTTACAACCACTGCGATTCCATCCTGTGCGATTACGGTAGCTGTAAGACCAAGTTCTTTTTCCTCATCCTTCAGTTCACGGGAAGCCATTCCGATATCACAGATTCCTTCTGCCGCAGATGTTACTCCTGTTGTAGAATCACTCTGCTGAACTTCAACAGTTACGTTCTTGTTTACTGCCTCATAAGCTTCTTTCAGTTTTTCCATTACAGGAGATACAGAAGAAGAACCTGCAACAACAACCTTGCCCTCTGCATCTGTTGCCTCATAAGCGCCAGCCTCTGCATCTGCTTTGATATAACCATTATCCTCAATGATCTGCTGTCCGTCTGCACTCATAATATAGCTTACAAAATCCTGTGCAGCTTCACTTGCTTTCTCACCAGTTACAATGTTGAACGGACGGGACACTTTATAGCTTTCATCTGCAACATTCTCAGCAGTAGCCTCTGCGCCGTCGATCTTAACTGCTTTTACTGTATCGTTCAGAGAACCAAGAGAAATATAACCAATGGCATTCTCGTCACCAGCTACTGTTGTCATCATTACAGAGGTGCTGTTTGTGATACTTGCATCTTCAGTTGTCATATCAACCTTTTCTCCGTCTTTTTCTTCCTGAATGCCGAACAGTTCAATAAAAGCGCCTCTTGTTCCGGAACCATCCTCACGGGAAATAACATTAATTGTTCCGCTTGCTGCACTTGCTGCTGTTGCAAATGCGGTTGTTCCGATTACTGCTGCTGCTAAGATTCCAACGATTTTTTTCTTCATGATAAATCTCCTCTTTTTTATGAAATTTTTTATTTGTTTTTCTCATTGACAAGTGTCATTATAAGAAGAAAAAGTTAAGTTCAAAATCCTGGTTGGGTAAAATCTTTGTAAAAAACTTTGATGTTTTTGTAAAAAAAGATCTTCCAGATACTGCAAAAATTAAAGAAAGCAGTATTTGGAAGATCTCAATGAGATCACTCTGTCCTTGTAAGTTTTTTTGCTTTTTCCCAGTCTCTTTTATATACCAGGATTTCATATTCATAGGTATCGCCTGCAGGCATCCCTGCGCTTCCCGTCCTTCCTCTCATAGTCCCGCTGCCGCTCCACTGTCCCATACGGTTTTTTACCTTATGACGATAAGCGATACCTTCACGCTCCAGAACATCCCGAAGCTGATTAAACCGCTTCATGTCTGTTCCAATCCACAGACTTTCGGAATTTAATAAAGTGAACATAGACACCCCTCCTTATCACAGCAAAACTGACCGTCAGTTATATTTTCACTATAAACTGCCAGCTCGGCAAACACAAGGAAAAAGTTCTTAACATGGCAGTTTATGGAAGTTCATATTCCGTCCTGCTCCGCAAACACCTGCATCGCAGCTTCTTCCTCAAACTGCATATAATACAGGTCATGATAATAACCTTTTTCCGCCAGCAGCTCCTTATGTGTTCCCTGTTCAATAATCTTTCCGTCCTTCACAACCAGAATCAGATCCGCATTGCGGATAGTAGAAAGGCGATGGGCGATCACAAAGG
>URWL01000271.1 GCA_900551465.1 uncultured Blautia sp.
GTAAATATCATCAGCTATATGACACCGGATATCGGAACCAGCCATTCCAATGAAGTGATCCTTGCGCTTTCCGGAGACGCCAGTGCCGTAAAGGAAGCAGTTCTTGAAGCCCGCCAGATTGGCCTGGAGCTTCTGATCGGAATGGGAAGCTACCCGCAGATTCCGGGAACTCCTTATCTGTAACCATATCACTTTCCGAGGCAGTTTTTCAGCTCATGCAGACAATTTTACAGCTTTCAAAAAAATGGTGCATCCTGTTTTACTCAGGCTGCACCATTTTTTTACTTCATTATTTAATTTAACTGGTACACATCCGCATACTGAAGTCCGAAGCTCAAAGCCTCTGCATGGCTGTCAAAATAAATATCCACATGACCATACGGTGTTCCTAAATCCTCTACCGTATATACAGTTCCGTTGATCAGCAGCTGGGTTCCAAATGGAACTCCCGCCATAGCTACTGTATGTCCTGAAGTCGGCATAGCTCCGCTTGCTGTTGCATTTCCCGCAGTTCCGCAGCACTGGGCACAGTTACAATATGCTGTAAGCGTAAAGTTTCCAAGATATGTGCCTTGTCCGGAATTCGACGAATCAGAAGAAACGTCAGAACTTCCGGCATTTTCAGATGTATCTTCCGATATGCCGGCATCCTCTTCCGGTGCTTCTTCTTCCACGATCACATCACTGCTTGAAGAACTGCTTTCAGAATCCATGGTATCTGTTTCCGGATCAAATTCCGGCAGCTCCTCAGCAGTCTCCTCAGCTTCTTCCTGCTCCTGTGCTGCAGCTGCTTCCGCTGCCGCCGCAGCCTGCTCTGCAGCCGCCTGGACCATCAGAGAAGCAATACTGTTATCTGCGCTGTTCACCTGTGCCATAAGGATACTTGCTTCTTCCTGGCTGGCGCTGATCTGGCTGATATAAGAATTAATGCTGTCATTTGTTACTGAAACCAGTTCCTGCACCTCCTGCTGTCTGGCATTCTTTTCATTCAGAAGTGCAGTAATGGATTTAGATTCTTCTACAGCCTTTTCTTCATGCTGCTGAATGTTTTTCTGAGTTGCCTCATATTCCTTCAGCATGTTTCGGTCATATTCAGACATCATGGAAATATTATTTGCCTGATTCAGGAAATCAGCCAGGCTCTCAGATGCCAGAAGAGTCTCAAGCATAGAACTTCCGCCTTTTTCATACATGTAGACAATACGAAGTTTCATAGCTTCATACTGATCTTCTGCTCTTTTTTTCGCCTTTGCCAGTTCCAGCTGAATCTTTTTCAGTTCATCTTCTTTCTCAGCCGCCTCAATACTAAGCTGGGAAATGCTGTTTGTCAGTTCATTATATTGTGCATCCAGTTCTGCCATATAGGATTCCAGTTCCTGCTTCTTGTCCTCAAGACTGCTGATATTCGCCTGGGTCTGAGCAAGTCCTGCCTGAGCCTCCTGCTTCTGGGCCTGTGCCGCTGCAATCTGATCTTCTGTGGAAGCAAAAACTCCTGTTTCCATAGATATCACCAAGGCTCCGGTCAGCATCAGTGAAAGAACTTTCTTCATACTCATAAAAACACCTCGTCAATTTTTTCGTAGGACAAGTATAACAATATCTCGAAGAAAAATCAATACTTTTATTTTATTTTTGTAACAAGTATGTAATATTTGGAATGAAATCACAAAAGAAAAGAGATTCTAAAGCCTGATAATCTTCATATCATAGGTTTTAGAATCTCTCTTTTACTAAAACATTGCGTTTTTATTACAGATATCCGGTGTTATTCTGCTGCTGCCTCTTCCTGTTCGTCCGTCTCGCTCATAACTTCCTGATACTTATCCAGGATCAGTGTCTGGATCCTGTCTCTTGTAGCTGAATTGATCGGATGTGCAATATCGCGGTATTCGCCATCTGCAGCTTTACGGCTGGGCATTGCAATAAACAACCCTTTTTCTCCTTCGATCACCTTGATGTCATGTACTACAAATTCATCATCGATGGTAATGGAAACTACCGCCTTCATTTTTCCTTCTTTTGCAACCTTTCTCACGCGTACATCTGTAATATTCATCTTTTTCTGCCCCTTTCATTTTACGTATATATTTCGATCTAAAAATCCTCAGATCACATATCGTTCATTTTTTTCCACTACGATCTTTACCTCTCCGTCATTTGCACAGTAATTAGAACCTGCACGAATGGTATCTCTGCTTTCCACAATACAATTTTCTATATGTGTATTGTCTCCCAGGTATACTCCATTGAGGATCACAGAATTTTTGATCACACAGTTGTTGCCTACAAAAACATCTTTAAACAGCACCGAATTCTCCACTGTTCCATTGATGATGCAGCCACTGGCAACAAGACTGTTCTTCACCACTGCACCTGCATTATATTTTGCAGGAGGAAGATCATCTATTTTTGTTTTTACAGCAGGCTCCTGACGGAAGAAATAATTTCGGATCTCCGGATCCAGGAATGCCATATTTGTCCTGTAATAAGCGTCTGCTGTAGAAATATTGCTCCAATAAGAATCAATCTTATATCCATAAATACGTTTCAGATTTTTATAACGGATCAGAATATCATTAACAAAATCGTGTCTTCCCTCCTGGGCAGTCCGCTCCAGAAGTTCGATCAGCTGTCTTCTGCGGATCACATAAATACCCGTAGATACTGTATTATAAGACGAGACGATCGGTTTCTCCTCAAATTCTTCAATACGACAGTCCTCATTCATACGCAGCACACCAAAGCGCTCCACCTCGCTTTGATCTTTGCATTCTGTACAAACCACAGTGATATCTGCCCGTTTGGCTATATGAAACTCCAGAACCTTATTATAATCCAGCTTATAGATACCGTCACCGGAAGCGATCACCACATAAGGCTCATGGCTGTTTTTTAAAAATGCAATATTCTGATAAATGGCATCTGCAGTTCCCTGATACCACAGGCTGTTTTCTTTCGTGATCGTAGGCGTAAACACAAACAGTCCGCCCTGCTTTCTGCCAAAATCCCACCATTTTGAAGAACTCAGATGTTCGTTCAGGGATCTTGCATTATACTGAGTCAGAACAGCAACCTTCTGAATATGAGAATTAGCCATATTACTCAGAGCAAAGTCAATGGCACGGTAGCTTCCTGCCACCGGCATAGCCGCAATGGCTCTTTTATTAGACAGTTCCCTCATGCGGTTGTTATTTCCGCCTGCCAGAATAATCCCAAGTGCTCTCATGCCTTATCACCATCCTTTGCCTTAATATTCTGTCCGCTTTTCAGTATTCCCTCTGGATAGTCTTCCGGTACGGTTACACCGGAAATAGCTGTATTTTTACCAATTTTCACATTATCCGGAATCACACTGCGCTCCCCTACTGTTGCAATGCCAAAGGCATAGACAGACGGCTTCAGCACATTAGGAGCCTCTTCGCCACACCCAAGAGTCACATTTTTGCCTATATGAACGTCCTCTGCAACAATAGCCTTATCCATTACTGTGCCTTCCTCTATTACAGAATTCCTCATAATAATAGAATCCCTTATTACACAGTTTTTGCCTATAACAACATTGGGTCCGATCACGGAACGGTGTACTTCCCCGTAAATTTCTGCTCC
>URWL01000272.1 GCA_900551465.1 uncultured Blautia sp.
AAGAGGCTATCCGTACTTTGATCCGAAGAGCCATGGACCTTGGATATTATGAAGGTGTGAACCTTTCTCTGGCTTACTGTGACGACTGCGGCCATGAGGAACTGGAGATGGATGTATGTCCTGTATGCGGATCTACAAATCTGACAAAAATCGATCGTATGAATGGATATCTCTCCTACAGTCGTGTTCACGGAGACACACGTCTCAATGAAGCTAAAATGGCTGAAATCGCAGAAAGAAAATCTATGTAAAATATAAGAATCCCGGCAGACTGGATACAGCTGCCGGGATTCTTGTATGTACAAAAAATGAGACTGTTTTTCAGTCTCATTTTTGCGAGGTTCTTAATTAAGGAAGCTGGCAACAGTAGGCAATACCCAAAGGTGTTACAAGAAGAGGGTGAACCGGCTGATAAACGGGCAGCTTCAGCTTTTTCTCAAATACAGAAGTAAATTCCCTGAACATGGAGGAACCTCCTACCACATAAACGGCAGGAACCTCATAGCCTTTCAGGAATTTCTCTGTGATCAGAGCCATTTTTTCTACAGTGGCCTTGATCACTGGAAAAATCTCGTCCTGCTTATCCGGCTGGGTTTTCAGGATTTCTGCCTCTTCATAAGGGATGCGGTAATGACCTGCCACTGTCATGGTCATGTGTGTACCGCCGGTAGCTTCATCATCTGTATAAATAACTTTTCCGTCTTTCAGAATACTGATTCCGGTGGTGCCGCCTCCTACGTCTACAACAGCTCCGTCGCTGATCTTTAATACAGCGGAGGCAGCTGTAGGCTCATCCACAATATTGGTTACTTCAAAGCCGGCGCCTTCCAGAACATAGCCAATACTCTTGACACTGCCCTGGTTCACTCCGGGAGGAATGGCAGCCGCAGCATAGGAAAGTTCCGTTCCCAGTCTTTCTTCCAAAGTTGCCTTCAGCTTGGAGACAAGCTGCACAGATTCATAATAGTTAACGATCACTCCATCCTGGATTGCATGGGAAGGAGCGGAAATTCCGGCAATGGGACGGTTGGAAGTATCGACTACAGCAAGAACAGTATTGGCAGTTCCAAGGTCTACGCCTACTTTTAATCTTCCTTTAAATTTTTTGCACTCACCTGTACGGACGAGTTCTGCAAAATTTGATAATGTTCTGCTTTTCAGATCCATTTGGTTACTCCGTCTTGCCGCTGCTCTTTGTGTCTGCAGCAGCAGATTTTATTTAATGATCGTTCCTGTCTTTTCCTTATATCCAGCTTTTGCATGAGCAATATCTGTGATAATGGCACGTCTGCCGTCTTTTTTTTCAATAAAGGAAAGTCCGGCTTCGATTTTAGGGAGCATAGAACCTTTTGTAAACTGGTCTGCTTCTACATATTTATGTGCCTCTTCTGCGGAAATGGAACCAAGAAGTTCTTCATTTTCAGTACCCATGTTCAGACTGACTTTTTCGACACTTGTAAGGATCAAAAGAGTGTCAGCATTTAATTCTTCGGCAAGGAGTCCGCTGGCAAGATCTTTTTCGATGATCGCGCTGGCTCCGTGGAGTTCTATGCCCTGCTCAAGAACAGGGATTCCGCCGCCGCCTGCTGCAATTACAATCTGTCCGGCAGCAGCCAGGGCACGTATTGTTTCAATTTCTACGATACGCTGAGGCTTTGGAGAAGCCAGGATACGTCGGAACTGTCCTTCTGCTGTCTCTGTTACATAATTTCCTTTTTCTTCTTCAGCTTCGGCTTCTTCGGCGGTAAGTACCCGGCCGATGATTTTTTCTGGTTCTGCAAAAGCATCATCATAGGGATCGATGACTACCTGAGTCAGTACGGTTGCCACCGGTTTATAAATTCCGCGTGAAAGAAGCTCGGTACGGATGGCATTCTGCAGGTCATAGCCGATATACCCCTGGCTCATGGCAGAACATACAGACATAGGTGCAAATGTATATTTCGGATGTGCCTTGCCGAATTCATTCATTGCAGTATGGATCATGCCTACCTGAGGTCCGTTACTGTGGGAGATCACAACATTTGCGCCGTCTTCAACCAGATCGGCAATAGCCTTTGCTGCTGCTTTTGTGGCAACTTTCTGCTCTGGCAGGGTGGTTCCCAGTGCCTTGTGTCCTAATGCAACTACTACAGTTTTTTCGCTCATAGGAATTCCTCATTTCTTTTTCGTTTTGGATAACACTAATTATAAAAGAATAGAGATGGAATTGCAAGAGAGGATTCAGGCGGAAAAGATATATGAGGGAATTTTATTGTCAAAAAAGAATCAAATAAATTGTCAGAACAGGAGGTATAAAGGAAAAGCCGCCTGCATTGGCAGACGGCTGGTTTCCTTAACTTTTTTGAGGGGGGAGATAGAGAGTGGTTATTCATCTATCCAAGACATATTATATCGGAGAATTGTGTGCAAAGTGTGTACTATTTCTAAAAGAACTAGAAAAAATATAAACAAAAATTAAATTAAAAGGATTCTTATGTTCATCTATTGTGTATTTTCCGAATCCGTGTTACAGTGAAGCTATCCAGCCCGCAGTCTGCGGGTGCGTAACAGCAGACATCTGCTTCGGGGTGTTTGACAGTTGTCTGCCGTATATTTCTCAGTGCTGAATCGGCACGTATTCCAATCAGTATCCTTTATTTAAATGACTGCATCAGCAGGTTTTTGTCCTGCAGCCTGAAAACAGAAAGGGGAGATGCTGTTGTCCTGAGAGTCAGACAAAAAAGAGGGGCAGATCGTATGCTGCAGAAGATCTATGCACCGGAAAGGAAAAATGCTGCAGCAGAAAGTGAGAAAATATATGAAAAAAAGAATATGGAACAGAATCAAAAGAACAGGACTGACAGCTGTTCTTGCAGGGATCATTATGGTATCAGGCAGTGTTCAGGCGCAAATGATCTTGCCGGAAGAGGAAAGAACGGGAAAGAGTTTCTTCACCAATGAGAATGACAACAGAGAGTTTTTTTATAGTGATTCAAATGGTGAAGGTACAGAGGATCCTATGGTCTTTATAGAAGAAGAACAGGAAGAAAGCATGGAAATACCGGAAGAAAATGTTGGAGGAGAAAACGAGGGTTCAGATGAGCATCTGGTATTTCCGGAAGTTGAAATGCCGGAGGAGGATATGGAAATACCTGAAGATATGACAGATGGACAAGGGGAAAACGAACAGTCAGAAGAAGATTTACAACAGCCGGAAACCCTGGAGAAACCAGAATTTACATTGAGGGCAGAAGCAGTCCCAGATACAGCAGCAGCCGGGAAAAAGCTTCTTTATGAAATAGAGGTAGAGAATACGGGAAATCTTCCGTTTAAAGAGATACGGTTTACGGAGCAGCTGGACGAGGGGCTGTCTGCTGTCTGGGAGAATGAAAATGGAGAGCCGTTATCTGAGCCGGTTTCAGGAAGACTGGAACCGGGAGAAAAAAGGATTTTTTATATGGGGATCCTGATTCCGGAAGACCGGACAAATCCTGTAAATATGAAGCTAAATGCAGAAGGAGAAATTGAGTCAGAAGAGCAGACAGGAGAACTTTCTGCAGTTAAAAAAGAGGTAGAGATCATTACAGAAATATCGCCTCTGAAAGTGGATTTTC
>URWL01000273.1 GCA_900551465.1 uncultured Blautia sp.
CATTTGCCAGTTCCAGTGTATCCTGGATATCATTTTCGTTTGCACCGTCAAATACAGGAGTTGCCACATTAAAGCCAAGAGCCTTGGCTGCAAGACTTAAATGGATCTCCAGCACCTGTCCGATGTTCATACGAGACGGCACACCCAGAGGATTCAGTACGATATCCAGCGGACGGCCATTTGGCAGGAACGGCATGTCTTCAACAGGAAGTACACGGGAAACAACACCCTTGTTACCGTGACGACCGGCCATTTTATCACCAACAGAAATCTTACGTTTCTGGGCAATATAAATACGAACAGACTGATTTACACCAGGAGAAAGCTCATCGCCGTTCTCTCTTGTAAACACTTTTGCATCAACGATGATACCGTATTCACCATGAGGAACCTTAAGGGAAGTGTCACGCACCTCTCTTGCCTTCTCGCCAAAAATAGCACGGAGCAGACGCTCTTCCGCAGTAAGCTCTGTCTCACCCTTTGGTGTAACCTTACCCACCAGAATATCTCCGGCACGTACCTCTGCACCAATACGGATGATACCACGCTCATCCAGATCTTTCAGAGCATCATCACCAACGCCCGGAACATCTCTTGTGATCTCTTCCGGTCCCAGCTTTGTATCTCTGGCTTCTGCTTCATATTCTTCAATGTGGACAGATGTATAAACATCGTCCTGAACAAGTTTTTCACTTAAAAGGACAGCATCCTCGTAGTTGTAGCCTTCCCAGGTCATAAATCCGATCAGCGGGTTCTTACCAAGAGCCAGCTCACCATTAGAAGTTGAAGGACCGTCTGCGATAACCTGTCCGGCCTCTACATGCTCTCCCTGGAACACGATCGGCTTCTGGTTATAGCAGTTGCTCTGGTTACTTCTGAGGAATTTAGTCAGATGGTAATCATCCTTTGTTCCATCGTCGTTTTTAATGCTGATGTCTGTAGATGTAGAACGAAGGATAGTACCGGATTTCTTCGCTACTACACAAACCCCCGAGTCTACCGCTGTTTTTGTTTCCATACCAGTTCCAACGACCGGAGCTTCTGTTGTCAGAAGCGGAACCGCCTGACGCTGCATGTTGGATCCCATCAGCGCACGGTTGGCATCGTCATTCTGAAGGAACGGAATCAGCGCTGTAGCAACAGAAAATACCATCTTAGGAGATACGTCCATATAGTCAAACATATGTCTCTCGTATTCCTGTGTCTCCTCGCGGAAACGACCGGATACGTTTTTATGGATAAAGTGTCCCTCTTCGTCCAGAGGCTCGTTGGCCTGTGCTACATGGTAGTTATCTTCCTCATCGGCTGTCATATAAACAACCTCATCCGTTACTACCGGATTGGATGGATCCGTTTTATCAATTTTTCTGTATGGAGCCTCAACGAAACCATACTGATTGATTCTTGCATAGGATGCAAGAGAGTTAATAAGACCGATATTCGGACCCTCAGGAGTTTCAATCGGGCACATACGTCCATAATGAGAATAATGAACGTCTCGAACCTCGAATCCGGCTCTGTCTCGTGACAGACCGCCTGGTCCCAGGGCAGACAAACGTCTCTTGTGAGTCAGCTCACCCAGCGGATTGTTCTGATCCATGAACTGGGACAGCTGTGAAGAACCAAAGAACTCTTTCACTGCTGCGGTTACAGGTTTTATATTGATCAGGGACTGCGGAGAAATATTCTCTGTGTCCTGAGTTGTCATACGTTCACGTACCACTCTTTCCAGTCTGGAAAGGCCGATACGATACTGGTTCTGAAGCAGTTCTCCAACAGAACGGATACGACGGTTGCCCAAATGATCGATATCATCATCATTTCCAAGGCCGTATTCCAAATGCATATTGTAGTTAATAGAAGCAAGGATGTCTTCTTTTGTAATGTGCTTCGGAATCAGATCATGGATATCTCTGCGGATAGCATCTTTGATATCCTCAAGGCTGTCATTTTCTTCCAGAATTTTTTCAAGGACAGGATAATATACTAATTCTGTAATACCCAGATCCTTCGGATCGCAGTCAAGATCAACATAAGATGCAATATCCACCATAAGGTTGGACAGAACTTTGATCTTACGCTCTTCACCCTGGATCCATACAAAAGGAACTGCGGAATTCTGGATCGCATAAGCCAGTTCTTTGGTTACATTAGCACCTTCCTCTGCCAGGATCTCGCCTGTAGAAGGATCCACAACAGCTTCTGCAAGCTTATGACCGGTAATTCTGTTATAAAAATGAAGCTTCTTATTAAATTTGTAACGTCCTACTTTGGCAAGGTCATATCTTCTTGGGTCAAAGAACATTGCCATGATCAGGCTCTCTGCGCTCTCTACTGCCAGAGGCTCGCCCGGACGGATCTTCTTATATAATTCCAAAAGACCTTCCTGATAATTAGTGGAGGTATCTTTTGTAAAGCTGGCAAGGATCTTGGGCTCCTCACCAAACAAATCTACGATTTCCGCATTGGTGCCGATACCAAGGGCACGAATCAGCACAGTGATCGGAACCTTTCTGGTTCTGTCCACACGAACATAGAACACATCGTTGGAATCTGTTTCATATTCCAGCCATGCACCTCTGTTGGGGATTACGGTACTGGAAAATAACCTTTTACCAACTTTATCGTGTGCGATCGCATAGTAGATTCCAGGGGAACGTACCAACTGGCTTACGATGACACGCTCTGCACCGTTGATCACAAATGTACCTGTTTCCGTCATTAACGGAAGGTCTCCCATGAAAATCTCGTGTTCGTTGATCTCTTCTGTTTCCTTGTTAATCAGTCTCACTCGAACCTTCAAAGGTGCGGCATAAGTCACGTCACGTTCTTTACACTGCTCAATTGTATACTTCGCATCCTTTGCGTCAAATGTAAAGTCGATGAACTCCAGACTAAGCTTTCCGCCGTAATCCGCAATTGGAGAAATATCATCAAATACTTCTTTTAACCCTTCATCGAGGAACCATTTGTAGGAATCTTTCTGGACTTCGATCAGATTCGGCATTTCCAGGACTTCTTTTTGTCTCTGGTAGCTCATACGCATGCTTTTTCCAGTTTTTACAGAACGAATTCTGTTTTTTTCCATTGACGTTTCACCCCTGTTTTTTTATTTATTATAACATGATCCTGTTTGTATTTTAAGGCAAACAGGCATATCTTGCCATAATATAGCATTTTTCACTATAACATAGCCTTGTCAACCTGTCAATCACTTTTTTGTTTTTTTTCACATACTTGCATTTCTTTTTTTATTCAACAGAAAAGCCAGGATAAAATACACTTCTTTCCTATTGAATAAAAAAAGAAACGCAGGAACACCTGCGGCGTCCCTGCGCTGTATCTTTTGTTCAGACTGAATTATTTCAGAGTGATCTTTGCTCCCTCTGCTTCCAGTTTTGTCTTGATGTCCTCAGCCTCAGCTTTGGAAGCGCCCTCTTTAACTACCTTCGGAGCACCGTCAACTACTGCTTTAGCTTCTTTCAGGCCAAGACCTGTTACTTCACGAACAACTTTGATAACTTTAACTTTGTTCGGGCCTACTTCTGTAAGCTCTACGTCGAACTCGTCTTTCT
>URWL01000274.1 GCA_900551465.1 uncultured Blautia sp.
TGACCATTGCAGAGAACCAGCACCCGGTCTGTCATTTTTTTGACCAGCCCCATATTGTGAGTAACAAGGATCATAGATGTATGAAACTCCTCCCGCATCAGAAGAAGCTCCTCCGCCACCTGCTTCTGGACAGTTACATCCAGAGCGCTGGTAGGTTCGTCTGCCAGAAGCACTGCCGGGCGGAGCATCATTGCCGCGCAGATTCCCACTCTCTGGTTCATACCTCCGGATAACTGGAAAGGATAGCTTTTCAGCACACGCCGGGGGTTTTTAAGACCAATCTTTTCCATAAGAACTTCTGCTCTTTTTTCCACCTGGACTCTGTTCGTCTTTTCGTGAGCTGAAACAGCCTCATAAATCTGTGCTCCCACTGTGCGGACAGGACAGAATCCGGCTCCGCAGTCCTGAAATACCATTCCGATCTCCGCTCCCCGGTATTTCATCAGATCCCGTTCCGACATATCCGTCAGACATTGATCCCTGTACCATATCTTTCCTCCGGTTATCGTGCCGTTGTTTCCCAAAAGGCCCATAACCGCCCGGATGACAGTGCTTTTTCCGCTTCCGGATTCTCCTACAATACCCAGGATCTCTCCTTCATTTAATTGAAAACTTACGTCCTGTACAACTGGAACCCCATCATAACAGACAGTCAGGTGTTCTGCACAAAGCAAAGAATTCATAAATGTCTCCTTTACGCTTTCTGTATCTTTCCGGATTTACGGCTGTTCCACATCCAGGTCAGCCGTAATCTCATAATAATCGCAGGGATGCGCCGCCATTCCCTTTACATTAGATCTGGTCACGATTCCCATATTCAGATGAGATACAAAGAAAAATCCATCATCATCCAGTATTTTCTGCTGCAGTTCTACAGCCAGCTCTGCTCTTTTCTCCGGTTCAAAAGTCTGATGGAGCTTTTCTGTAAGGGCTGTTACCTCTTCGTTTTCATACTTTCCATAATTCTTGGCGCCTGTTACGGTACTGGTAAAAAAGTATTCCGGATCTCCTGTCGGCGCTGTGGTAAGAGAACTTACATACAGATCAAAATCCCCATTTTCAGCAAAGGTTCTGTGATCCGGAGTATTGTTTATCACAACATCTATCCCGATTTCCTTTAAGGTTGCCTGGGCATATTCTGCCAGCTTTGGCTGTTCCAGACGGGACGGATAGGTAAGCCAGTTTATGGTAAGCTTTTCCCCGTCCTTATCTGCATAACCATCCCCGTCTGTATCCTTCCAGCCGGACTCCTCCAGAAGCGCTTTTGCACCTTCCGGATCATAAGTCACTGTTTCCACTGCATCGTTTCCATAGTCAAAGCTATCCGGAAAAGCGGCTTTTGCAGGAATTCCTCTTCCTTCCATAATCACGGAACAAAATCCTTCCTTGTCGATTCCCATTTCAATGGCCTTCCTTACATTCTGATCCTGCATAATTTCAGACTGGAAGTTAAACTGTCCGAAGAAACAACGGCTGGTAGCGCAGGAATTGATGGTATATTCCGGATTTCCGTCAAAAAGAACATAATTGTCATACTGAAGTCCATAGGTTCCCTGAATGTCTCCTGTCTGAAGGGCGGCTGTCAGGGCGCTTCCGTCCGAAAAAGACTTCACTGTCACTTTATCTACCTTTACCTCACCGCCCCAGTAATCTTCATTCTTTACCAGATCGATCTGCACAGGCGTTACCTTTTCTGCAATGTAAGGTCCGGTTCCTGCCACATTGGCATTTCCGCCTTGTCCCTGCACGCCGTATTCCATATCAATAATGGCTCCATAAGGATCTCCCAGATAGTTAATGATCGCCGGACATGGCTCTGTGGTACAAATGGTAAGAGTCAGGCCATCCGCTTCCATATGGTCAATCTTCATATCATATGGCGCTCTGTCATGGACTTTTATCAGATTCTCCAGGCATTCCTTTACAGCCTGGGCATCCATGATACGTCCGCTGGAAAACTTTACTCCTTCCCGCAAAGTGATCTTTACTGTAGTATCGTCTGTAAATTCATAATCTGTAGCAAGCCATGGTTCCACTTCCATATTGTCACTATATTTAAAAAGAGTTTCTCCCACTCCATATCGTATGGCACTCCAGCCGGAATAATTATCATGGGGATTCAGCCCTGCGTCTCCCATTTCCTCACTGTAGCCTGTAGTTCCATATACAAATGTTTTTTCATCATCCGCCATAACACTGACTGCCATTCCTGTCATCAGAAGCGTCCCTGTCAAAAAAGCTGTAAGTAATTTTTTTCTCATATGTGCCTCTTTTCTTATATACTCCTCTATATTCCTGTTTCAGATTATCGCTTTTCTTTTTCGAATCCTGCTTTCTTTTTTCTGTCTGGGATCCAGAAAATCTCTCAGCGTGTCTCCCAGAAGATTAAAGATCAGAACTGTCACAAAAATCGCCGCTCCGGGAGCCAGAGACATCCATGGAGAAATCTGCAGAAGGCTTCTTCCTTCATTTATCATACTCCCCCACTCTGCTGCCGGAGGCTGCACACCCAGTCCCAGAAAAGAAAGGCCTGCCAGTTCCATCATCATCGTACCGATATCCAGAACCGCTGTCACAAGGATCTGTCCTCCGATATTCGGAAGAAGGTGTTTCAGTAAAAGCTTCGGAACACTGCTTCCCGAAAGCCTGGCCGCCATCATATACGGCGCATCCTTCTGCGCAAGAGTCAGACTTCTTGCCAGACGGGCAAACTTTGGCCAGCCAACCACTGCCAGTGCAAACACTGCATTCTGCATTCCGCCGCCCAGAACTCCGGCTACCGCCAGCGCAAACACAAGGCTTGGAAACGCCAGAAATAAATCTGCGATCCGCATGAAAACAGCATCTGCCGCACCGCCAAACCAGCCGCATATGATCCCAACCAGAGTCCCTGTTACCGTAACCGTCAATACCAGAAAAAGTGCAGAATAAACACTGACTGTACTTCCTGCAAGGACTCTGGAAAAAATATCTCTTCCAAACCGGTCCGTTCCCATCCAGTGTTCCGGTCCCGGCGGCTGTTTAGCCAGCAGAAGATTCTGCTCATAAGGGTCGAAAGGACACAGGTATTTTCCAAAAGCAGCGATCAGCAAAAGAAGCGCCGCAAGAACAGCAAAAAATATCAGCCGCTTTTTTTCTTTCATAGTCTGTCACCTCCCAGTCTCACCCGGGGATCCAGATAATGATACAGGATATCTGCTGCCAGATTCACCAGCACATAGATCACTGCCATCCATGCCACATAGGCCTGAACAACCGGATAATCTCTCATGGTAATGGCATCTACCGCCATTTTTCCCACGCCGTCCCACATAAAAATAGACTCTACAATGGTGGTTCCGCCAAGAAGGTTTCCCACAGACAGAGACAACAGGGTAACAATCGTAATCATTGACGTCCGCATGACATTTTTCCAGATGATCACGCTTCCTTTTACCCCTCTTGCCCTTGCTCCTGTTACATAATCCTGATTCATCTCCTCCAGGACTGCCGCCCGCACCTGTCTTGTATATTTGGATGCCATAGACAGGGCAAGGGTCATCGTAGGAAGGATCAGGCTCAGACCAATGTTTT
>URWL01000275.1 GCA_900551465.1 uncultured Blautia sp.
GTATTATAGAGGTCTACAAGCATCAGTTTCAGGATCTGAATCAGGTGATCACCCAGATTAAGGACAGGAATTACAAATTTATCATTTATATGGATGATCTTTCTTTTGAAGAGTTTGAGATTGAGTATAAATATCTGAAGGCAGTGATCGAAGGCGGTCTGGAGAGAAAGCCGGATAATATTCTGATCTATGCCACAAGCAACCGCCGTCATCTGGTCAGAGAGCGCTCCGGAGACAAGCTGGAGCTGATGGATGAGGATGATCTGCATTCCTCAGATACAGTTCAGGAGAAATTGTCTCTGGTGTATCGTTTTGGTGTGAGGATTTATTTTGGCGCACCTACACGCAAGGAATTTGAATGCATCGTAAAAACACTGGCAGCAAGAAACGGCATTGAAATGCCGGAAAAAGAACTGCTTCTGGAAGCCGGAAGATGGGAACTGTCTCATGGCGGTCTTACCGGACGAACAGCGCAGCAGTTCATAGATTACCTTCTTGGAAAGGAGAGATAAAAATGGCAGTATCAACTTTTGCGGCAATCGATATCGGTTCCTATGAAGTCAGTATGAAGATTTTTGAACTTTCTAAAAAAAGCGGACTTAAGGAACTGAACCATGTGAGATACCGTCTGGAGATCGGTAAGGGAGCATATTCTTCCGGCCGGCTGGACAGGGAAATCGTAGATTCTATCTGCGAAGTTTTGAAAGATTTTCGAACCATTATGATGGAATTTGGAACAGAAGATTATCGTGCCTGTGCTACCAGCGCATTTCGTGAAATGGTAAACCCGGTGATCATTCTGGAGCAGATTTACCAGCGTACAGGAATCAGAGTAGAAATCTTAAGTAACGCAGAACAGCATTTTCTTGGATATAAATCCATTGCAGCGATTGAAGCAGGATTCAAAAAAATGATCCAGAAAGGCACTGCGATCCTGGATGTGGGCGGAGGAAGTCTTCAGGTATCCCTTTTTGACAAGGATGCTCTGGTGACGACCCAAAGTCTAAAAATGGGAAGTATGCGTATCCGTGAAAGATTAAAAGAACTGGAAAAATCACATACTCATTATGATCAGCTGATCCAGGAATTTATCCGTAATGATCTGACTGCTTTTCAAAGGCTGTATCTGAAAGACAGGGATATAAAAAATGTCATCCTGATGGGTGATTTTCTTACGGATACTATTTTCCGGGAAGAAATTTATGACAGGATCATTACCATGGCGGAATTTAACAATCGTTATGAGAATACGGTTTATAAAACAGAACAGATGCTTTCTTCAGAAATGGACATTAATCCGGAATATGCGTCTCTGGTAGTGCCGACAATGGTCATCTGCAAAAATTTTCTGGATGTATTCCAGGCAGAGTCAGTGTGGGTTCCGGGCGTATCGCTTCTTGATGGTATTGCTTATGATTTTGGAGAAAAGAAAAGATTTATTAAAAGCGCTCATAATTTTGAAAATGATATCCTGGTGGCATCCAGAAATATTGCCAAGCGTTATTCCAGCAGTAAAGAGCACATTCAGGGAACCACATCTCTTGCCCTTGCGATTTTTGACAGTATGAAAAAAGTTCATGGTATGGGAGCAAGGGAAAGACTTCTTCTTCAGATCGCTGTGCAGCTCCATGACTGTGGGAAATACATAAGTATGGCAGATGTAGCGGAATGTTCTTACCGGATCATCATGGCAACGGAGATCATAGGACTTTCTACGGAGGAACGCCAGGTGATCGCCAGTGCAGTCAGGTATAATACGACGGAATTTGTATACTATGAAAATTTTGATGACGGATCAGGTCTTGACAGAAACCGTTATCTTCTGGTTGCCAAGCTTACGGCAATCCTTCGTCTTGCAAATGCTATGGACAGAAGCCATTATCAGAAAGTCCAGGGACTCCGGGCAGTCCTCAAAGATAGAGAACTGAGTCTGATCATTGATTCCAGCAGAGATATATCTCTGGAACTTGGACTTTTGAAGGACAAGGTGGAATTTTTTGAAGAAGTATTTGGAATCCACCTTAGTCTGAGAAGAAAAAGAAGAATATAGAAAAACATGGAAAAAGTATTTGAAGCAGGATCAGATAAGATCCGGGGAGGACATTATGGATACTAAAAAATTTGCAAAGCCGGAATATTTTGTAAACAGAGAATTAAGCTGGCTGAAATTTAACGAGAGAGTATTAAGTGAGGCCAGAGACAAAAATCTGCCACTTTTTGAAAGACTGAAGTTCCTTAGTATCACATCTTCAAATCTGGATGAGTTTTTTATGGTACGGGTGGCATCTTTAAAAGATCAGGTTCATGCAGGCTATGAGAAAACGGACATTGCAGGTCTGACTCCGAAAGACCAGCTCCGTGAGATCAGTACCCAGACACATGAACTGGTAAAAGTTCAGTACAGTACGTTTACCCGCTCGATACTTTCACTGTTGGAAAAAGCCGGACTTCATCTGATCCTGGCCCATGAGGAGCTTTCGGAAGCCCAGAAGGAATATGTGGATCGTTATTTTGAAGATAATGTTTATCCGGTGCTGACGCCTATGGCAATGGATTCTTCCAGACCGTTTCCGCTGATCCGGAATAAATCTCTGAATATTGGCGCGCTGATTTCCAAAAAAGACCGTAAAAAAGGAAAAGAAGTCCTGGAGTTTGCAACTGTGCAGGTTCCGTCTGTGCTTCCGAGGGTTGTGGAAATACCCTCCGGAAAATCTGGAAGCAGGGCAGTGATCTTTCTTGAGGAGATTATTGAAAGAAACATCGGCAAGCTGTTTTTAAGCAATGATGTGGTGTGTGCTCATCCATATCGTATTATGAGAAATGCAGACCTTTCTATTGACGAGGATGAGGCGGAAGATCTTCTTGTGGAAATCCAGAAGCAGCTGAAAAAACGACAGTGGGGAGAGGTTATCCGTCTGGAAGCGGAAGAAAAGATGGATAAGCGCCTTCTGAAGATCCTGAAGACGGAGTTTGATATTAAAAATGAGGATATTTTTAATATTGCAGGACCTTTGGATCTGACTGTGCTTATGAAAGTATACGGACTGGATGGTTTTGACGCCTATAAGGCAAAAAAATATGTTCCGGCTCCGGTTCCTCAGTTTCAGACTGACAAAAATATTTTTGATGTGATCCGTGAGGGAGATGTGTTCCTTCACCATCCATATATGAGTTTTGATCCGGTAGTGAATTTTGTACGTCAGGCAGCCAAGGATCCGGGAGTACTTGCCATTAAGCAGACACTTTATCGTGTCAGCGGAAACTCTCCAATTATTGCTGCTCTTGCCCAGGCGGCCGAAAACGGCAAGCAGGTAACAGTCCTTGTTGAACTGAAGGCGCGTTTTGATGAGGAAAATAATATTGTCTGGGCGAAAAAACTGGAAAAAGCAGGATGCCATGTAATTTATGGTCTGGTAGGGCTGAAGACTCACAGTAAGATCACTCTCGTGGTAAGACGGGAGGAGACAGGGATCCGCCGGTATGTTCATCTTGCGACAGGCAACTATAATGATTCTACAGCAAAGCTTTATACAGACTGTGGTATTTTTACATGTGACGAGCACTATGGAGA
>URWL01000276.1 GCA_900551465.1 uncultured Blautia sp.
GGAAGAGGGGCACGGTCTGGTGAAGACGGCGGAGCTCTGTAATCGTGAAAAGCTGATACGGGCAGAGGTGAATATATGAATCAGGATAACAAAAAGAAAAATTATGAAGAATATCATTTTACAGGAAAAGAAGCAGCTAAATACTGTCTGCAAAGTACAATGCTGTGCGGAGCCGCAGATTATCTGTTTTATCAAAACTGGTGGTGTATGCTGGCAGCAGTTCCGGCAGCGGTCCTGTTTCTCAGAATGAAAAAACGGCAGCGGATTAAAGAGAGAAAGAAAAAACTGAATTATCAGTTCCGAGATGCTCTGAATTCTCTCAGTGTTGCCGTTCAGGCTGGATATTCTGTAGAAAATGCTGTGACAGCATGCCGAAGAGATATGGAAAGACTTTATCCTGCAGATGCGGATATTGTACAGGAATTTCGATACATGGAAAGTCAGAAAAAAGTCAGTGTTCCTGTAGAGGAATTATTTCTGTCCCTTGGAGAACGAAGCGGCATTGAGGATATTGAAAATTTTGCAGCTGTTTTCAGTACTGCAAAGCGCACCGGCGGAGACATGGATAAGGTAATACAGACTTCTGCCAGAATGCTTGGAGATAAGATTGATGTCCAGAAGGAAATTGAAGCAACTCTTTCGGCCAAGAAAGCGGAGCAGACGATCATGAGCTTTATGCCGGCAGGTATCATACTGTATCTGCAGCTTACATCGCCTGGATTTCTGGAGGTTCTCTATGGAAATGCATTTGGAATTTTTGCTATGACAGTCTGTCTGGGAATTTATATGCTTTCCTACTGGATGGGGAAAAGAATTGTGGATATTGATGTGTAAGAGCGGACAGGATGTGGAAAACATACAGGAGAAAGAACATGTGGGTACATATAGTGATTTTTACTGCGGTTTTTGGTTTAGTACTGTTCAGCAAGGCCGGGTGGATACACTGGGAACTTCTGACAGATAAAAAAGGAGTACGATTGTTTCTGGCAGTGGCTGTCGGCTGCAATCTTCTGGGCATGATCATGACCTGGAAGGGAGGAGAAAACGTTTACAGCAACGGACTGAGGATTCCGAGGGATGCTGCCGGTATTTATGAACAGGAATATACGATTTCTGTAGACGGTGAGAGAAAAGGAACTTTGAATATTCAGATTCCTCAAAAAGAAAGCGGACAGGATGAACAGGAACAGGGTTTGGAAAAAGAGGATCCACAGGATCTGAAGAAACAGGAGTTTCAGGAGATGCTGGAAAAATATAATCAGGAAAAAGCGGACTCCGATTATTATTATCTTCCTTCGAAATGGAAGGGGCATACCCTGGAATGGGAAAGACCGAAAGAACATACAGGAGAACTTTTGGCTTCACTGGGTTTTTTTGCAGCGTTTCTTTTACTTTTAAAAGAAACCAAAGAAAAGCAGGAGAAAGAGCTCCGACGGTCCGAGCAGCTTCTTATGGATTATCCGGGGATCATTATGAAATTTGCTCTTTTGATACAGGCAGGAATGACTGCGCGGAAAGCCTTCCAAAAGATTACTGCTGATTACAGACGGAGAGGAAATAAAATATCACATTTTGCATATGAAGCAATGGCTGCAGCCTGTAATGAAATGGACAGTGGCGTGGCAGAAATAGAGGCTTACAGAAGATTTGGAGAACGATGCGGTCAAATGAAATACAGAACTTTTTCTACACTTCTTATTCAAAATCTGCAGAAGGGCAGCAGAAGACTGGCAGAGCTTCTGGAAAAGGAAGCTCTGGAGGCCTGGGATGAAAGAAAAAGAAAAGCCCGTGTACTTGGAGAGGCGGCAGCAACTAAGCTTCTGGTACCAATGGTAATGATGCTTGCAGTAGTGATGGCAGTGATCATGATACCTGCATTTCTCTCATTTTATGGATAGGGAGGTGAGACAATGAAAAAAATATGGGAACTGGCAAAGAGTTTTATAATGGAAGAAGATGCGGTAGGTGTTGTGGAGATCATTCTGATCCTTGTGGTATTGATTGGTCTTGTAATCATTTTTAAGGAACAGCTTACAAGCCTGGTGAAAAATATTCTGGCTAAGATTACGAAGCAAAGTAATTCTATTTAAAAGTTACAGAGGACAGACGCTTAAATGGCACAGCCGTTTTTATGATCCGGGAAAGGCTATCAGAAAGGAAGGATATTTATGAAAAAAGGCAGTATTACGATATTTTTAACATTGATATTAAGTCTTCTTCTATCACTGGTATGCACCAGCATTGAATCCGTAAGAATGGCTGCTGCCAGAACTCAGATTCTTAACAGTATGGATATTGGTCTGTATTCTCTGTTTGGGCAGTATGACCGTATTCTTCTAAAAGATTACGATCTTTTTTTTCTCAATGGATCCGGAAACAAGGGAAAAATCAATCTGTCATCTTTATATGATGAACTGGAAAACTATATGAAGCCATTGCTGGAACAGAACAGTCAGAAACTCTCTGTCAAACAGGGTGGATTTTCCGGCTATCGTCTGGCAACTGATCAGGATGGGGAAGTGTTTTTTCGGCAGGCAGTAACTTATATGAAGAAAACATTAGGGATTCAGGGGATTCAGAGTCTGATCGATCAGTTTCAGCAACAGGGAGAACGTGTGAGAGAAGCGGAAGAGACAGGCAATCAGGCAGAAGGAAATCAGTCTATTGAGAACTATGATGCAGAAATGGATGCAGCAGCACAGAACAGTGAAGCAGCTCAGCAGGAATCGGAGAATACTTCAGGAGAAAATGGCGGACAGACCGGGGAGCCGGAAATATCTGATGGAAGTCAGCCGTCTCAAGTAGTGAATCCTATACCGATTCTGAAAAGAATACGAAATATGAGTCTTCTTGATCTTATTGTGCCTGCGGAAAAAGGTATCTCGGAAAATACGGTAGAAAAATCCTCATTACTTTCTGGACGAAGATGTGATAAAGGAATGGGTATGTTGGAAGAAGTCAAAAAAGATGATTCTTATGTTTCTCAGCTTTTATTTCAGAAGTATCTGGAAAACAGACTGGGAAGCTATACAGCACCGGCTGACTGTGAACTGAAATATCAAAAAGAATATCTTTTATGCGGAAAGAACAGTGACAGGGAAAATCTTAAATCTACAGCCAGCCGGCTTCTTATGGTAAGAGAAGGAATCAATGCAGCATATCTTATGACAGACCCGGTAAAGCGGGCACAGGTACAGAGCATGGCTCTCGCTATTGCATCAGCCTTTCTGGTTCCTCCTGCATCTGTAATCATAGAAGCGGCTCTTCTTCTGTGCTGGTCCTTTGGAGAAAGCCTTTTGGATCTCAGAGAATTATTCCATGGAGGAAAGGTACCTTTTGTCAAACATGCTGGAAATTGGCAGCTGGCATTAGAGAATCTGGCTGATCTTATGGAGAATCTGGACAGTGGAAGAAGAAATGATGAAAGCGGACTTTCTTATGAAGAGTATCTTCAGCTTATGATAGTATCTGAGTCGAAAAAAAATAAAGTAAGCAGAGGCATGGATATGATAGAGCTGTGCATTAGAAGCAGTACCGGACAAAAGGGATTCAGATTAGATCACTGTAT
>URWL01000277.1 GCA_900551465.1 uncultured Blautia sp.
ATACCAGGGAGATAATTCTCTGACAGCCAGCTGATCGTCACAGCCGTCTGTCATCTTGGCGCTGATCTTATTGATTTGGAGACAGGATTCATTGCCTGCAATAGGTTTCCATTTTGGTCCCAGAGCCTCTGTGATCAGATCTCTGTACCAGTTTACCTCCGTGGTATACTCATCCTTATCGTAATACATGTAGTCTGCTCCCTCCATCACCGGGATCAGTCCATATTTTCTCAGAATTTCAACTGACTTTTGTGCAACGTCTGCAGGCATTTCTCTGTTAAAAAGCCTCTGACCGTTTTTTTCAATAGTCGCCCCACAGGCGCTGATCATTCCGGTAAAAGGAATCTGCTCCAGATACCAGGGAACAAAAGCACGGCTCCGTCCGGTACACAGCCACGCTTCATGTCCGTTTTCCACTAATTGGGTGATTGCTCTGACTGCACTGTCCGGCACACCTTTTTTTATGTCACAGACCGTTCCGTCAGCATCAAAAAATACCGCTTTCCTACTCATCTTTCTTTTCCTCAGATTTTCTGTTCCATTTTACTATTCAAAAAACAGTTCCGCCGCTTTTATAAGACTATAAGTATCTTTTACTCCCGCTGTTTCATAAGGAGAATGCATTGCCAGCTGCGGAAGTCCAATATCAACCGTATTTACCGGAACCTGTGTGTTGGATATATTTCCAAGAGTGGAGCCGCCAGCCATATCCGAACGGTTTACAAAAGTCTGGAACGGTACTTCCGCTCTGGTACAGATATCTTTAAATATGGCCGCTGAAACAGCGTCTGTACAATATTTCTGGTTAGCATTGTACTTGATCACAATTCCTTTATTAAGAAGCGGACGATTGACAGGATCTGTCATATCTGTATAATTCGGATGGAGGGCATGGGCATTATCTGCGGAAATCATAAAACTGTCTGCCAGAGACATCAGATACTCCTCATAAGTCCTTCCCAGTCCGGAATTAATGCGAAGCAGAGTATCCTTCAGGAATGTGGACGCAGCTCCCTGTTTGGTACCGCTTCCCACTTCTTCATTGTCCATAACACAATGAACTGCGATGCTTTTCTTTTTTTCTCCTGAAAGAAGACCTTCCATAGAAGCAAAAGCGCACTGAAGGTCATCCAGCCTTCCCGCTGAAACAAACTCCTTTTCTGCTCCCCATACTGCTCCTCTTGTCCGGCTGTAAAGAAACAGGTCGTGACTTAAAATATCTTCCTCGCGTACTCCTGCTGCCTCAGCAAGCGTTTTGCCAAAAGTCTCCTCTGTCCCTGCCGTACCATAAAGAGGCAAAAGGTCTTTCTGCGGATTATATGCATAACCGGAATTTACCTCACGGTTCATATGGATTGCCAAGCTGGGGATCATCAGAAGATCTCTGTCAATATCCACCAGTTTTTCTTTGATCTCTCCTTTTTCTGAAACAATGACTCTTCCTGCCACAGAAAGCGGACGATCAAACCATGGAGACATCAGCATACCGCCGTATTTCTCCACATTCAGTTTCACATAGGCTTTTTCTACAGTAATCTCCGGATTTTCTTTAATTTTAAATGTAGGCGAATCGCTGTGGCTTGCCATTATATGGAAACGCCTAGGCGCATTCTCCGGAATAGAAAATGCAATCAGCGCCGAATTATTTCTTGTGACCATATACTGACCGCCGGGGATCAGTTTCCAGTAATCTTTTTCGAAAAGTTCCTGAAATCCCTGTTCTGCCAGTATATTCTTCATTGTATCTACTGCATGAAAAGCGGTAGGGCTTTTTCTGATAAATGTAAGAAGTTTCTCTGCTGTTTCGTAATACATATCCTGCTGCTCCTTTATCTTTTGACTCCTTTCCATTATACGGTAAAATTCACTGTAACGCAATGGAAAAACCAGATTATAAAAAAGGCTGCAGCTCAAATGAACCACAACCTTTTTTTCAGAAACTGTCTTAAGAACAGTCCTGCATATTTTTAGATTCCGGCAAGCTTCAGTACATCCGGTACTTTTGATTCCCATCCTAATGCCATAATATGTACACCCTGACAATATGGTTTACATTCTCTGATGATACGGGCAGCAATCTCTACTCCGGTAATACCTGCTTTCGTCTTTTCTTTATCAGCTTTCAGTTCATTGATCATATCTTCCGGAACATGAACACCTGCAACATTTGCATTCATGAATCTTGCCATTCCAACAGATTTCGGAATGATAATACCAATCTGAACCGGTTTTCCAAACTGTTTTGCTTTTTCCATAAATTTAATGAATTTCTCCGGCTCAAAAACAGCCTGAGTCTGGAAGTAATCAGCACCTGCGCGAACCTTACGCTCCATTTTTGCAAGCTGAGCATCCACAGAATCGCTGCACGGAGATACTACTGCACCCTTCGCAAATTTAGGCGGCTCTCCAACCAGCTGATTTCCGCCAAGGTCAACGCCTTCCTCCAGCTGTTTTACCGCATGGATCAGAGAAACAGAATCCAGGTCAAACACGGGTTTTGCCTGAGGATGATCTCCCATCTTTGTATGGTCTCCTGTCAGAAGAAGAAGGTTTTCAATTCCCAGCATGGCAGCACTGAGGAGATCAGACTGCAGCGCAATACGGTTTCTGTCACGGCATGTCAGCTGAAAAATCGGGGTAAGTCCCTCATCCTTAAGAGCCTTACATACGCCCAGGGAACCAAGACGCATAACGGAAGACTGATTGTCTGTTACATTTACTGCTGTAATATCACTTAAATATGTTTTTGCTTCTTCCAGCAATCCTTCAATATGAATTCCTTTTGGCGGTCCTACTTCCGCTGTTACTGCAAATTCACCACGTTCAAATGCTTCAGTAATTTTCATAGTACATTGCTCCTACTCTATAATTTTTAACCGTTATCTTATTTTGACACTTCGTCATCTGTTGCAAAATTACGAATCTGGGTGGGGCACTTCAATACATCCAGGCGTCCAATCTGTGCAAGACGTCTGTAAATACGTTCCCATCCACATTCCATTTCGCTGTCTACTTCACATTTGCCATCTTTGCAGCCGCCGCACTGCCCATTTACAAGGCTCTTGGAGCAGGCAGTAATCGGACAGATGCCTCCGGTTAAGTTCAGATAACATTCGCCGCACTGGTCACAGTCATATTCCAGAGGAGTAACTCCCTGGAATCCCGGAAGAGGATATGTATCGCAGGCTGCATATACCGGTTTATCTTCCAGATATTCTGCGATTGTCTGCACGCCCACTCCACAGGAAAGGACCAGAACCACATCAGCCGCTTCAATCTCACCCATATGTTTCTGGAGACGAAGCTTCATGTTTTCCGGATTACAGATATAGTCGGTTGTAATAAATCCTGTCAGCTTCCCGTCAGCAGCCAGCTCCTTGCGGAGTTCTACGGATTCTTTTTCCGGGAAACGGACTTCCTTACATCCCTGGCAGTTGATCATAAATACTTTTTTTCCGTCCACCAGTGATGCGATAATTTCTTTCGATTTCAGTTCGGTAATCAGCATATCACTTCATCTCCCTTATCGCATTTTTTCCGGCTTTGATCTTGCTTACTAACGG
>URWL01000278.1 GCA_900551465.1 uncultured Blautia sp.
TCCCTCCTGGGAGGAAGTAAAGGAAGAAGATAAGAGTAAGATGATCCTTCATATCGACCCAGGTACTGCGTTTGGTACCGGAATGCATGAGACCACTCAGCTGGTGATCCGCCAGCTGAAAAAATATGTGAAAGAAGGCTGTGAGCTTCTTGATGTAGGAACCGGAAGCGGCATCCTCGGCATTACGGCTCTGAAGCTGGGAGCAGGACATGTAGTAGGAACAGACCTGGATCCATGTGCAGTTCCGGCAGTTCAGGAGAATAAAGAAGCAAATCAGATTCCGGATAAAGATTTTGACATGATGATCGGAAATATCATTGATGATAAAGAGGTGCAGGATCAGGTGGGATATGAGAAGTACGACATCGTGGCAGCGAATATTCTGGCGGATGTTCTGGTACCTCTGACTCCGGTTATCGTCCATCAGATGAAAAAAGGCGCTTATTATATCACTTCGGGAATTCTTGATGTTAAGGAAACGGTCGTAACGGAAGCTGTAAAAAAAGCAGGACTTACTCTTGTTGAGGTGACAAAACAGGGTGAATGGGTATCTGTTACAGCAAGAAAGGACTGATCCATGCAGAGATTTTTTGTAGAACCCTGTCAGATTGATGAACCTGCTCATCGGATCCACATTACAGGAACAGATGTAAATCATATTGTTAATGTTTTGAGGATGAAGCCCGGCGAGGAACTGTGGATCAGCGACGGGGAGAAAAAAGAATATCATTGCAGGATTGAATCAGCTGCGTCTGATGAAGTTTGTCTCCATATCCTTTATGCCCAGGAACCAGATTATGAACTGCCAAATAAGATTTATCTTTTCCAGGGACTGCCTAAGTCAGATAAGATGGAACTGATCATTCAGAAAGCAGTAGAACTGGGAGCTTTTGAGATTATTCCTGTGGAAACGAAAAGATGCGTGGTTCGTTTGGATGGAAAAAAAGCTGCAAAAAAAGTGGAAAGATGGCAGCAGATCGCAGAAAGCGCAGCCAAACAGTCAAAACGTATGCTTGTGCCGTCTGTTCATTCTGTTATGAATTTCAAAGAGGCAATTGCTTATGCTGAAGAGATGGATGTCCGCCTGATTCCTTACGAACTGGCAAAAGGTATGGCAGAGACGAAAGAAATCATAAAGCAGATACAGCCGGGACAGTCCATAGGGATTTTTATCGGACCGGAAGGCGGATTTGAGGAAAGTGAAGTGGATACTGCTGTAAATTCAGGAGCGATTCCCATTACTTTAGGAAAACGGATTCTTCGTACAGAGACTGCCGGACTTGCAATCCTGTCAGTTCTGATGTTCCAGCTGGAGCAATGATCATAAATCGTTTACAGAGCATGTAAAAATAAAGGGAGTATTGATTGAACATGGAAGTATATTTTGATAATTCTGCAACTACCAGATGCTACGATTCTGTAAAAGATATTGTTATCAGGACTATGACAGAGGATTTTGGAAACCCGTCTGCCATGCATCTGAAAGGAGTAGAAGCTGAAAAATATGTAAAGGATTCCGCAGCCCAGCTGGCACGGATACTGAAAGTACAGGAAAAAGAAATCCTGTTTACGTCAGGAGGAACAGAATCAGATAACCTTGCTCTGATCGGAGGAGCAATGGCAAATAAACGGAGCGGAAACCATATTATTACCACAGCAGTGGAACATCCGGCAGTAAGCCAGCCGGCGCTGTTTCTTCAGGAACAGGGATTTGAAGTTACTTATCTTCCGGTTGACAGCCGCGGTGTTGTAAAGCTGGATGCATTGGAAGCAGTCCTGCGTCCGGATACCATACTGGTGTCGGTTATGTTTGTAAATAATGAAGTAGGCGCAGTGATGCCTGTGGAGGAGATCAGCAGGCGTATCCGGGAAAAAAGCCCGAAAGCACTGTTTCATGTGGATGCGATCCAGGCATTTGGAAAATACAGGATCTATCCGAAAAAAATGGGAATAGATCTTCTTTCTGTCAGCAGCCATAAGATCCATGGTCCGAAAGGTGTGGGTTTCCTTTATATAAGTGAAAAGGCAAAAATCCAGCCGCAGATTCTTGGGGGCGGCCAGCAGAGCGGAATGCGTTCCGGTACAGACAATGTTCCGGGAATTGCCGGATTAGGAGTGGCAGCAGAAGAAATATATCGTAATCTGGATGCGAATGTGGAAAAAATGTATTGCTTAAAAGAGCATATTGCAAAAGGGCTGGCAAAGATCCCGGATATCCGTATGAATGGAATGGATCTAAGAGAAGGGGCGCCTCAGATCTTAAGTATCAGTGTTATGGGGGTACGAAGCGAAGTGCTTCTTCATTCTCTGGAAGAAAGAGGTATTTTTATATCAGCAGGCAGCGCATGCTCCAGCCATAAGCGCAAGCCAAGCAGCACTCTGGCAGCAATGGGAATGCCGAAGGATCAGATAGAGAGTACAGTGCGCCTTAGCTTTTCAGAAGAAAATACTGTGGAAGAGGCTGATTATTTTCTTCAGGTAATGGAAGAAATAGTTCCTATGCTGCGGAGATATTCCAGAAGATAAAAATTTAAAAAGATAAAATTAAGAAGCATAAAGGAGAAAAATTATGATTTTTCATGCATTTCTGATTAAATATGCGGAAATTGCCATCAAAGGAAAGAACCGGTATCTTTTTGAGGATGCCCTGGTAAAACAGATGCGTCTGGCTCTGGAACCTGTAGATGGAGAGTTCCGTGTGATCAAAGAACAGGGAAGAGTATATGTGCTCTGTCCTGAAGAATATGATTTTGATGAGGCGGTAGAAGCGCTTCAGTGTGTATTTGGCATAGTGGGAATCAGTCCGGTTGTAATTTATGAGGATCAGGGACTGGAACAGATGGGAAAAGATGTAGTCAGCTATATGAGAAACCGGTATCCGGAATTTTCCGGGACTTTTAAGGTTTATACCAGAAGAGCAAAAAAATCTTATCCGGTCAATTCCATGGAGGTCAGTGCACATCTGGGAGGTCTGATCCTGGACGAGTTTCCAGAGGCATCTGTAGATGTTCATAATCCTCAGATGACACTTTCTGTAGAAATCAGAGATAAGATCTATGTTTATTCAGAAACCATTCCGGGACCGGGAGGAATGCCTGTGGGAACAAACGGCAAGGCAATGCTTCTTCTTTCCGGTGGAATTGACAGTCCGGTGGCAGGCTATATGATCGCCAAGCGCGGTGTAAAGATCGATGCGGTATATTTTCATGCACCGCCGTATACCAGTGAACGGGCAAAACAGAAAGTAGTGGATCTGGCTAAGCTGGTTGCGCGCTACAGCGGTCCGATCCGTCTTCATGTGGTGAATTTTACAGATATCCAGCTGTATATTTATGACCAGTGTCCTCATGAAGAACTGACCATTATCATGCGGCGTTATATGATGCGTATTGCAGAGCATTTTGCGAAAGAATCAGGCTGCCTTGGTTTGATCACAGGAGAAAGCATCGGACAGGTGGCAAGTCAGACGCTTCAGAGTCTTGCAGCTACCAACGAAGTATGCACACTTCCTGTTTATCGTCCTGTAATCGGATTTGATAAGCAGGAAATTGTAGAGATTT
>URWL01000279.1 GCA_900551465.1 uncultured Blautia sp.
ATGACTCAGGCGGTCCTGGAAGGCGTGGCTTTTGGGCTTCGTGATTCTCTGGAGGTTGCCAGAAAACTGGGTATTAATATCCAGCGTACAAAAATCTGCGGCGGTGGCGCCAAAAGTCCTCTCTGGAAAAAGATTATTGCAAACGTTATGAACCTGAAAGTGGATGTCCTTCAGGTAGAGGAAGGCCCGTCTATGGGCGGAGCTATGCTGGCGGCTGTAGGCTGCGGTGCATATCCTGATGTGGAGACCATCGGTAAAAAAATGGCTCAGGTGGTAGATACAGTAGAACCGGATCAGGAGCTGGTGGCAAAATATGAGGAGCGCTACCGGAAATTCAGGAAGCTTTATCCTGCAATGAAGGAACTGTTCTGAAGAATATAAAAGATAATCCATAAAATAGTATACATAAATAAAAAAATAACAGAAGAAAACATATGCCCTCCTGGAGTAAAATAGCATCAGTAATTACATACAGGAGGGTATGTCATGATAATCATTGGAGAAAAACTGAATGGATCTATTCCGTCAGTTGCGAAAGCTATTGCAGATAAGGATGCGGAACTTATCAAAGAGAGAGCCAGAAAACAGGCAGAAGCGGGTGCCACATTTCTGGACGTATGTGCTTCTGTTGAGGAAGATGTGGAAGTAGAAACCTTAAAATGGATGATCAATCTGGTACAGGAGGTAACTGACACACCGATTTGTGTGGACAGCCCAAGCGCAAAATCCTGTGTAGCAGCAATTCCATTTTGCAAAAGACCAGGACTGGTAAATTCTGTTTCGCTGGAAGGTGATAAAATTGATACAATTTTTCCGGTGATTGCAGATACAGACTGGGAATGTGTTGCGCTTCTTTGTGATAATGACGGAATTCCGGATTCTGTAGAGAGGAGAATGAAAGTCTTTCATGGAATCATGGATAAGGCAAAAGAGTATGGAATCGCACCGTCACGATTACATATTGACCCATTGGTGGTAACTTTGTCAACAGACGAGACTGCTCTGACTGTGTTTGCAGACTGTTGCCGTCAGATTAAGGCCGAATATCCGGAAATCCATATTACCAGCGGACTTTCCAACATTTCATTTGGTTTGCCTGTAAGAAAAAATATCAACCAGGCATTTATGGTTCTTGCCATGAACGCAGGTATGGACAGTGCCATTGTAGATCCTACCAATAAAAATATGATTGGAATGATCTATGCTACAGACGCTCTTCTGGAAAGAGACGAGTACTGCCTGAATTATATTGGAAAATTTCAGGATAAACCGGCAGAAGCAGAAACGGTACAGACACCCCAGACTCCTGCAGATGAAAAAATGCAGGCTGTTTTTAAGGCAACTCAGGATGGCAAAAACAAAGAAATCGGAAAATGTGTACAGGATGCCATTGACGCAGGCTGCGATCCTACAGCAATTCTCAACGACGGTATGATCGGAGCTATGGCTGTGGTAGGGGAGAACTTCAAAAAAGAGATTATCTTTGTTCCGCAGATGCTTGCGGCTGCCCGTGCGATGAAAGCAGGTGTGGAGGTTTTGAAACCGTATCTTGCAACCGGAGAGGCAGGCAGCGCTGGAAAGATTATTCTTGGTACTGTGGCAGGCGATCTTCACGACATTGGAAAGAACCTGGTTGGAATGATGTTTGAGAGTGCTGGATTCGAGGTTCTTGACCTTGGTGTAGATGTTCCGATCCAGACCTTTATTGATACGGTAAACGAGCATAAGGATGCAACTATTGTTGCACTGTCCGCACTTCTTACAACGACAATGCCGTCCTTGCGTGATACAGTTGCAGCTCTTCTGGAGCAGCCTTTCCGCAGCAGGATCAAGATCATGGTAGGAGGTGCTCCGATCACTCAGGAATTTGCAGATGAGATCGGTGCAGACGCATACACAGAGGATGCGGCATCTGCGGCTGAACAGGCAAAAAAATATGCAGATTCCGGATTTTGCGCAAAAGCGGCAGCGGGAGAATTTGATCTTTCTGAGGAGGAACTGAAAGCTTTTAAAGAAAAAAAGGTAGCAGAAAAAACAGAAACAGTGCTGAAAGAGGAGAACGCAGCTGTAAAAGAAAAAGAGGTTCAGGTGAACTTTGACAAAACAAAAGTTGATATCAGCAAAGTAAAGCTTCCAAAGCCGGGGGAAGGATATAAGCTTAATTGGGAAGAAACAAAAGAAAAATTCCGTAATTACTGGGCTCATAAGAATACAGGACGTCCGCTGATGTGTGTGATCGCAAGAAGACCGGAGATCGAGCAGTATTCTGACGGAACTCCGGTAGACGGAGGATATCTTGGGCAGATCTGTCAGGGTAAATACTATAATATGCCTGATGAACTGATGTGGAAAGATATGGAAGACAAATATCAGGATCCTCAGCGGATCGTAGACCGTTATCGATTCTTCTGCGATACTCATGCATTTCTTGGTGAGAGCTTCCCGAACCTGAACGTTGATTTCGGACCGGGTTCTCTGGCAGCCTATCTTGGATCTGAGATTGGATTTAAAGAGGACACGGTATGGTTCAACAAATGCCTGGATGGCTGGGACGGTGTTCCGAAGCTTGCCTTTGATCCGGAAAACAAATGGTTTAAGAAACATATCAATCTTGTTAAGAACTGCCGCCAACTGGCAGGAAACGACTTCTATGTGGATATGCCTGACCTGATGGAGAATATTGATGTTCTGGCATCTCTTCGCGGAGCACAGGAGACATTATTTGATCTTCTGGATGAACCGGAAAAAATCGGAGAACGTATTCAGGAAGTAACAGATGTCTATTACCAGTATTATGATCGCTTTTATGATGCCATTAAGGATGATGAGGGAGGAAATGCATATACTGTATTCCAGATCTGGGGACCGGGAAGAACAGTGAAGCTTCAGTGCGATTTCTCTGCTATGATGTCACCGGATGATTTCCGAACATATATCCAGCCGTCACTGAAAAAACAGTCTGAAAATGTAGATCATGTTCTTTATCATCTGGATGGTCCGCAGGCTATCAAGCATATGGATGCCCTGATGGAGATTGACGGCATTGACGCACTTCAGTGGACCAGCGGAGACGCAGGTCCGGACGGAACACTTCCTGACTGGGATGTAATTTATGACAAAGCCATTGCAGCGGGAAAATCTATCTGGGTGAAGGTTTACTCCGGAGAGTTTGAGGACTGGATCAGAAATGTAGACCGTCTTGTTAAAAAATACGGTTCTCACAGTTTGTTTCTTCTGTTCCCGGAAATGTCCATGGAACAGGCAGTATATCTTCTGGACTATGCAGAAAAGCACTGGAGCGATGTAAAGGGAACTTTCTGTGAGTCACTGGGAAGATAATATAAGGTCACTTTTGAAACTCTATATAAAATATATTCTGTAATGTAAAGAAAACCGCAGCAAAGGGTGCCATGACCCGGGCTGCGGTTTTTGCCTGTGAAGGACAGTGCAGTGAGGACAGGATGCTTCTATCTGTACGTATGAAAGAAAAATTATGGTTCAGGATAGATTCAGCGTACAGGATTTGCTATAATGTCTAAAGAATTATGCC
>URWL01000280.1 GCA_900551465.1 uncultured Blautia sp.
TACCGTGACCACCTCACGAATCTCCGGATTATCATCTACGATCAGTATTCTGGACTGTTCCATGTTTTTGCCTCCATTTCTTATGTTGCTTTATTATAGCATGATTCTGACATGATTTTCTGATTCTTAAGAATTCTTCAGATTTTTCATGGGATTTTTTTAAGATAAATGGAATATCTTTTTTACAGGATTATTTTCAAAACAGTTTTTTTGTTCTCACAGATAAACCATCAAAAACAGCCAAAAGGAGAATATTTATGAAAAAAACAGTACATTACCTGTTTCTTGCCGCAGCAGTTTTTTTATTTATATGGATCATACTTCCCCAGGAAAAGCTTTTTGGTTCCACCACCGACTGGTATTGTCAGCATGTGACCATTGCAGACACCATGCGTAAGCAGTTTCTGGAAACCGGAGAACTGATGCCCGACTGGTGTTCTCTTGGAAGCGGTACCAACTTTTACACACTTTCCTATTATGGTTTTCTCCGTCCGGATGTACTGATCAGCTTCTTTTTCCCGGATATCCCCATGGAAATCTTTATTCAGGGCTATGCTATTCTGGAAATGATTCTGGGTTCCTGGCTGCTTTACTGGTGGCTGCAAAAGAAAGGAATTCCGGAAAGTCTGTGCTTTACCGGAGGATTTCTTTATCTGACTTCCAACTGCATGTTTCAGGCACACAGACAGATCATGTTTATCAGCTATCTTCCCTTTCTGATACTGGCTCTGATCTGTGTGGACAGGCTTTTGCAGGAAAACACCTCCTGTTCTTCCCGACGTTTTCCTGTCTGCACAGGACTTTCTCTGTCCATCTGCATGATAATTCTTCACAGTTTTTATTTTTTTCCTGCCTGTTTTGTATGCATTCTCCTGTATTTTCTCCAGCTGGATAACAGACCAGAAAAACGTCCCTGGCTTCCTTTTCTCTGTTCTGTTACAGCAGGAGTCAGTCTTTCTATGGTATCTCTGCTTCCCACAGCGCTGACGATACTGGAAAATAAAAAAGATGTGAAGTCTGCCTCCATCCGGGAAATTTTTACCGTAAATCCCTCTTTGAACACACTGCTTTACAGCCCTTATGGATGCGGTCTCACTCTGATCTGCCTGTATTGTCTTCTTCTTTGCCTTTTTCGCAAAAAGACACAAAAAACAGCAGCGGTACTCTGCCTTCTCCTTTGCAGTCAGTTCTGCTGCTGGATCCTGAACGGAACTCTCTATCTCCGTCCCAAGGCGCTGATTCCTTTTTTGCCTCTGATCTTACTGCTGACCGCAGATACTCTGAGGGAAATTCATGAGAAAAGTATCCGTCATCGCTTTCCTCTGGCTCTTTTGTGTATGATTCCCGGACTGATACAGATCCTTTTTCTCCATTCCGGCAGAAAAATCCTGATTCTGACTGATATGCTTTTTCTTCTGGTGTATGCTGTTTCCAATCACAGACCAGTTGAAAGACTTGCAGGTATTTTTCTGGTTTTTCTGATTCCGTCTCTGATTTTTGTATCCACTGCGCGGACAGAATCCTATGTTTCCTCCTCCAACCAAAGCCGGGAGATTTTTTCCTCAGAAGAAATAAAAAGTGTTCTGTCCGAAGATAACAACAGTGCCCTGGATATTCTGAGCGCTCCAATGACAAACAGTAATTACCTGCCTGCCGGAAACCTGAGACGGACAACTATGTACTCCTCTGTTTCCAACAGTGCCTATAACCGACTTTTTTACGATATTCTGAAAATGCCTGTCAGTACCAGAAACCGGGTAACCATGAATGCCGATGCAAATCCCTTTCAGGAATATCTGATGGGAGTCCGTTATATTCTGACCGCAAAAAACAAGCTTCCTGAAGGATATTTTCCTTTGCTGCAAAAAGGAGATTATATTCTGGCAGAAAACAGACATGTACTTCCCTATGCCTACGGAACTACGGCTCTTCTCAGCGAAAAAACCTTTGATACGCTCAGCTATCCTCAGACGCTGGACACACTTGCCAATCGTACCATTGTTCCGGAAGATTCCGTCACCACCGCTGCGTCATACACCTCGCTTATGAAGGAATATCCTCTTCCCGCAGATTTTCTGGAAATGCCGGAAAGCGGACAGGCTCTTACTGTCACCAAACATCTTCCTGCTGTTCTGGAGCATCAGATTCTTCTGCTGTCCTGTGATATTTCCTACAACGGAAAAAAGGATATCGACATTACCATAAACGGAATACGGAATCGTCTTTCCGGTTCTGACGCACCCTACCCAAACCGTAATGAAACCTTTACCTGGATTTTATCCGGAAACGAACCGTTAAAAACTCTGGATATCCACTTCTCCCAGGGTGATTACAAAATCCACAATATCCAGGCATTTACCCTGCCTTTTTCCGCTCTCGCACATCCGGATATACAGCCCTTCCGGCCTTCTGCTGTAAAAGAAAAAGAACTTCTTCACGGTTCCATAGCTATGAGCGGAGACGGATATTTCGTTACTTCCTTTTCTTATTCCAAAGGATATCAGATTCTTGTGGACGGCAAGAAAGAAACTCCCCGGATGGTCAACAAAGGTTTTCTGGGGTTTCCTGTAAAAAAAGGAACGCATGAAATCGTAATCCGATTTCATGCGCCCGGTAAATCCATTGGAATCCTGTTCAGTTTTGCTGCTGCTGTATTTCTTATTCTGGCAAAGTTATCTACATTGCCTTTGTCATCAGCACTGCGTTTTCCACCGGATTCTCGTAATAATTCTTACGGAGTCCGTCCTCTTTAAAGCCCAGTCTTTCATAAAGCCGTCTGGCGGTTCCGTTTCCCTCACGAACCTCCAGATGGACCAACTTTATCCCCTGCATCTCTGCCAGAAGAAGGATGCTGTCCACAAGGAACTGACCGATTCCTTCTTTCTGGCGGTCTTTTTTGACCGCCACATTCAGGATATCTCCCTCATCCAGCACAGTCATCATGCTGCAGTAGCCAAGAATCTGATCTTTTTCCTCCACTACAAAAAACATGGTATCTTTTTTCATTAGATAGGTAAGAAATCCTTCCCTTGTCCACGGTACCGAAAAAAGAGCTTCTTCAATATCCATAACCTGATCCAGATCATCCACCAGCATTTCCCGAAAAGTCATTGTACTGCTTCCCCGCTTTCTGCCTGCTGACGGGCTTTTTCTCTTTCTGCCCGCTCTCTTTCTGCCTGAGAAACACGGAGATAATCCGGCATGTGCTCCCGGGCAGTCTCATATCTTCCTTCCTGATAATATACCAGTCCCAGAGCCGCCACAGCAGCCGCTCTCTGCCTGTTTACATGAGCCGGTGCAAAAGAACAGGAGAACTCCGCTTTTTCCAGAATAGTTTCACGGAACACCGGAACACCGTCTCCCAGAAAAGTCACCTGCTGCCCGTATCCGTTCAGTTTTTCCAGAAGTTCCCCAACCGGCACTGCCATCTGCTCTTCCACCACCTGAAGCTTATGATCCTCAAAACGATAAATGCCCGTATACACCTGGTTTCTTCTTGCATCCATAATCGGGCAGATCAGTCCCTGTACAT
>URWL01000281.1 GCA_900551465.1 uncultured Blautia sp.
CAAGAATGTGTTCGTCTGTGTGATATTCTCCCTTATTTTTTATCCGTGATGCTTCGGTCAGTTTATTTACCCGGTCTGCGCAGCGGCGCAGAGATATCTCTCTTAATGCGGTAAGGTTTTCAATGGTAAAAGTAATATTGGAGCTGTCGGGACAGGAGCCTGTGTTTTCAGCCTCCAGTCGTTCGATCAGCTCCTGTGGTTCAATATCTACCAATTTTACCTGATCTGCCTCATCAAAGAGAAAGTCAGGAATGCGTTCTTCCACCATGATGCCGGTAATAGAAGCTACCGTATCATTGAGGCTTTCGATATTCTGAACATTTACAGTGGTGTAAACGTCAATTCCTGCTGTTAACAGTTCACGGACATCCTGATAACGTTTTTGATGCCGGCAGCCATCTGCATTGGTATGGGCCAGTTCATCAATGAGGATCAGATCCGGATGCCTTTTAATGGCTGCATCAAGGTCAAATTCACTTACCGGAATACCGTTATGTTCTGAGTGAAGAAGTGGAAGTGTTTCCAGATCACTCATAAGATTTCTGGTGTGGACCGGAGCGTCTGGTCTTATATAGCCGACTACTACATCAGTTCCATGTTTTTTTTCTGTATGGGCAGCATCCAGCATGGCATAAGTTTTTCCTACACCGGCGGCATAGCCGAAGAAAATTTTCAGCTGTCCCTTGTGCTGGCTGCTGTAATTATTCTGCTGTTCCACGTAATCCCTCCTTTTGATGCGGCGTAAACTTTATTATATCGTATTTTGCAGAAACCTGCATCAAAATCTACAGTTAATATCGAAGGATCTCTGTCACATTAATATTCGGATTTCAACTGATTGATAAAAAGGGAGACCTGAGGGTTTGTACTGTTTTTCTTCCATATGGCATTCAGAAAGAAATTTTTGTGGCATAGAGGTATAACAGGAAGTCCGACAGGTTCGCAGGCCACTACATTTTCTTTAAGGACAAAATGAAAAGAATGGAAAGATTCATCAGGTTCCAGAGCAGGATCCTTACGGATGAATCCGAGATCGATTTTTCCGCTTTTTATCTGACGACGGATCTCACCGGGGGATCCGTAAAAGAGATTGAGTTCGCAGGAAGGAGACCGCTGGGAAAAATGCTCCAGAAGTTCGTTTAAAAAGGAAACTTCTTCTGTATGCTCAAAGGCAATGGTCAGGACAGGCTTTTCCGACTTTTTCGGGGGATCGTTTTTATTATTTTCAAAAAATGCTCCCATTTTTTTCAGTATAAACCCGCACAGTGCAAAGACCGCAGCAACAGCACAGAACAGGATCAGTTCCTTCATATAGAATCACCTCTTTACTAAAATTTCCGTTTTTCTTAAATATGGAAACACCTTTGGATATCTTTTGTGTTTCCAAGAACAAGCATTGTATGGTCAGCAGGAACAGGTGTATCTGACCGGATGTTCAGATTCATATTTCCGTGATACTTAAATCCCATGATATTGATATTGTGCTTATTACGAATATCCAGCTGTCCTACGGTTTTTCCGATCCAGTTTTCCGGAATGGAAATTTCAAAGATAGCATGTTCCTCATCAAGTTCAATGTAGTCAAGAATATGATCGGCACTGTAACGGATGGCTGCCCATTGTGCAATCTGTTTTTCCGGATAGATTACTTCATTGGCTCCGTTTCTCAAAAGGAACTTAGCATGAACATCTCTTGCTGCACGAGAAACAACCAGCTTTGCACCCAGATCGCTGAGAAGGGAGGTTGCCTCCAGAGAACTCTGGAAATTATCTCCAATGGCAACAATGCATACGTCAAAATTGCTGACTCCCAGAGATTCCATAAAGCCTTCGTTTGTAGCGTCTCCGATCTGAGCATTGGTAACGTAGGGAAGAGCTGCGTTTACTCTGTTTTCATTTTTATCTACGGCCATGACCTCGTGGTTCAGTTCATCCAACTTCATGGCAATGTGTCGTCCAAATCTTCCAAGACCGATTAATAAAATTGATTTCATCATACTATTATTTCATCCTTTCTTTTTATCCAACTGTGATTTTTTCCTGAGGATATCTGGATCCAAAGGTATTGCGTTCTGAAAGTGCGGCAAAAATAAGAGTAAGACCTCCTACACGTCCAAAAAACATCAGTAAAATCAGGATTGCTTTTGAAACCATTCCGAGAGAAGGTGTAAGTCCTAAGGAAAGACCTACGGTACCAATGGCAGAACTGGTTTCAAACAGTGCAGACATAAGAGGAACCTTTTCAATATAGCTGATCACCATTCCTCCGCCAAGGAAAAGTGTGAGATACATCATAAGAATAGTTGCTGCGTTTTTCACTGCATTGTCCGGAATTCTTCTGCTGAAAAAATGTGCCGAATCCTGTTTGCGGAATACTGCCAGGGCAGAAGAAAAAAGAACTGCTACGGTGGTTGTTTTCATACCGCCGGCTGTGGAACCGGGCGATCCGCCGATAAGCATCAGAATGATCATGATCATCAGGCCTGTCTCCGTTAAAAGTGTCAGATCAACTGTATTAAAACCGGCAGTTCTGGGAGTAACCGACTGGAATAAGGATGAAAGGATCCTTTCTCCAATGGGGAGATTGGAAAACTCACAGAAAAAGAAATATATGGCAGGAAAAATAAGAAGTCCTGCAGTTACGGTAAGAATTACTTTACTCTGCATATTATATTTCCGGAAATGAAATTTATTTTTCCTGATATCAGCCCAGGTTACAAATCCAAGTCCTCCGGTAATGATCAGAGCCATTATCGTAAAGTTTACAATTGGATTCGATGCATAGCTGGTAAGGGAAGAAAATGGTTCTCTGATTCCTATCAGATCAAACCCCGCATTGCAGAAGGCTGAGATGGAATGAAAGACAGAATACCATAAGCCTTTAAAAATCCCAAAATCTTTACAGAATACAGGAGCCAGCAGCAGTGCGCCCAACAGCTCAATGGAAATACTTGTTTTCAGAATGAATTTTGTCAAACGGACAATACCGCCAACCTGATGGGCCGAAATGGCTTCCTGCATGGTACTTCTCTGCATCAGACCTATTTTTCGGCCGGAAGCAACTGCAATAGCGACTGCAATGGTTACCACACCCATACCGCCGATCTGGATCAGAGTCAAAATGACGGCCTGTCCGAATTCAGACCAGTAAGTAGCTGTATCGCGTACGATCAGACCAGTTACACAGACTGCTGAAGTTGCTGTAAAAAGTCCGTCGGCAAAGGATGCTCCATGACCGTCCCTGGTGGAGATGGGCAGCATCAGAAGCAGGCTTCCGAGCAGTATCACAGAAAAGAATCCAAGGATGATCACCTGAAAAGAGGTGAAATGTCGATGGTTTTTTTGTGTTGCATTTTTCATAGCGGGCTTTTGCCTCCCTTTATTTCTTCTTTATGTTGTCTTAATCATATATTAATCTGTATTAATTATGTATTAGTAAGAATATGACGGTATTAAGATTACATAAAGATAAAGGCAGTCCATTATCAAAAGATCAGTGTGACAGGTAGTGTAACCAGTAAG
>URWL01000282.1 GCA_900551465.1 uncultured Blautia sp.
AGGAGCATTCCTGCTGTACATATGGCTGCCAATAATTTATTCATCTTCCCCATGATTACCGATCTCCTTTCCTGCGGTTTTTCTTGTACATCCGGATCCCCAAAAACAGAAGTACCAGTCCGCTGACAAGAGCGATTCCGCAGAATGCAAGAATGTTTGTTGTATCGCCAGTCCTTGGGCTGGTTCTTACCACATTTCTCTGTCTTCTTGTAATCGTGGTATTTTCACCGGTTGTATAGCGTACCGGAGTGGTTACTTTCTCTACTGCAAAGTTCATCTGCAGTTTGGCCAGGGTATCCTGATATTCATTACCCTGGGTCTCACCGTCCAGTTCAACTGTCAGATGTACGGAACCGGACTGTCCTTTTGCCAGTCTGTCCAGATAAAAATAATCTTCCAGAGAATCTGTAGCCTGATGAAGACCTTCTCCTGCTGCACTGGAGCCCTCACCGCCTACTGTGTCACTGCTGTAAAGAACTGTTGTTTTGTTTTCATGATCCACATAAGTCAGATTATAAATATAGGAACCGCCCTCTGCAACACTCTGGCTTTCCTCAAGACTCTGAAGAATTTCATTGGTCATATACCAGTCTGTTTCTCCGGAGCCTGTATTTTTTACACCTACCTGAAGCTCGATGCTGTCTCCCGGAAGAAGACTGTAGACTTCAGAATTCATTTCGGACGCATCAAAATTGCTGTTCATGCTGTCTCCGTTGAATTCTACTACCCAGCCTTTATTTCCCTGGATATGCTCTGCAAATGCATTCACTGCCGTGCCTGCGGTCATAACTGCGGCTATGACAAGGCACAAAATCTTCTTTTTCATTATTCTGTACCTCCTATCGTAAGCTCAGCGTTCCATTGTCTGACACATTCACGTCCACACCCCATGCACTTTTGATGGCATCCTGTGCATTATGAGTCTGGACTGCATCTACTTCCGCTTCCAGATTAAATTTGTACCCATCGTATTCATATACTGTTGTGATAATTTTGTTTCCCGCCTCGTCTGCTGTAATCTTTTCGGTCACTTTGTCTGCAACAGAAGTATCGATCCTGAGAGTATCTGTAATGGCCGGTGTGCTTCCTCCTGCCGGAACAATTCCCGTGTAATAAAGAACTGTTCTTTCTGTTGTGGAGGCTTTCTCATCGATCACCCATCCGTTTCCTTCCAGTATATTCAGGTCGATCAGCTTCGGAGAAAGAGTGGTATCTTTATTTCCTGCCGGATCCATCCAGCTTTTATAAAGGATCACTCTTACATAATTATCAATCGTGCCGCTGTTGCTGACTGTAAGAACCTCTTTATATTTTTTTCCCGGTTTCAGCTTCTCACCGTTCAGGGTATTCTCAAAAAGAGGCTCCTGTACGGTGTTCCACTGATCGTTCTTATGATTATAATCTCTTTTAGCTACAACGCTTCCGTTTTCCAGAAGGCTGACACCGATACTTGGTACTTCAACCTCCGCAGAATAATTTTCACTGTAATATGTCAGCGCCGCTCTGGTACTTCCAATGGTACTTCCAGCAAGAAGAACGGCAGATGCCGCAAGAAGAATAAACGGTTTTCTGGAAAAAAAGTTATTCTTTTTCATTATTCACCGCCCCCTTCTCCCTGATAGCTTTCTTCACTGGAATCTGCAATTCTCGTCCAGTCGGCATATGGATTGCCTTTCTCATCATACAGGACCGCCGTACATTCCTGGATCACAATAACATTAAAATCATCTTCACTGTCCATGGTATCAATCTTTACACGGAAAGTTTCCGAAACGCCTCCCGGCGGAATGATCTCACTGCAGTAATAATATCCGTCATCTCCCTGGCTCCAGGTTCCGGCTTCGTCCGGTGTAAACACCAGTCCCGGAGAATATTTATCTCCTGCAAAAACCTTAACTCTGACAAAGCATTCATAATCTCCTGTATTTTTTACAGAGATTCTTTTTTCCATCCCTACCACTTCCTCCTGGGGAATCACGGTAGTTGAACCAAGACTGATCGCAGCGCCTCCCGAGGTAGTTGCATAAGTGGTAAAATACGCCATTGCACTTCCCACAGACACGCCTGCTGTCAGGGTAAGGGCTGCCGCGGCCAGACAAAGCTTTTTATTAAAACTCTTTTTCATTGCGTTTACCCTCCCTTAGTTCTGATCAGCTGAGCTGTCATCCTGCGGCTGCCAGTCCCAGATACCTTCGTCATTTGTAAAACGGTTGACAACACTTGCTCCACCGTTTAACTGTCCATTATATGCGTTTCCAAAAGATACGTGAACCGGACTTCCCTCCGCACCTTCTGTCAGAATCGTTACCGTATGTGACGGCTCTGTAGTAAGCTGATAACTTGCACCACTGTAAACCTCCGTTACAGTCACCTGAGATCCTGCCGGAAGCTTGTCAATAGTCAGGCTTCTTGTGCCCGTACCATCAAAAACAAGAGAAACCACATTGCTGTAAAGAATCTCATGATCCTTCTCAGCCTCAACCTTAAATACAAAAGTCGCCGGTCCTAAAGTAGAATTATAAGAGCTTAGTGTCTTATCAATCACCAGACTTCCCAGAAGAGCTTCCTTTCCCGGTTTCAGTCCGGCTGTCACATCATATACCCACTCATCATTTCCGTCTGTGGAATAATAGTTATTCGGAAGAGAAAGAAGATAAGGAGTAAACTTATATTCATATTCCTGAGAACGGATGGCATCTGCTTCTACCAGATACATTCCCACAGCAAGCCCTTCCATTTTTCCCGCTCCGTTTTCCAGAATTCCCTCTGAAACTGGTTCTGCCTGAAGAGTCTTTACTGTCTCTGATGCTTTTTTTGCCATAGACTCCCAGTCAGCAGCTGTAGTTTCACTGTTCACTTTTTCCAGCCCCAGCTCCTGATATCCCTCCAAAGCTGTATAACCACCAGAAGGATCCACTTCTGCTACTTTGTACAGTTTCACAGAAACCGGCAGACTTTTCAGCTCAGCAAACTCTTCTTCTATATCACCGTCCAGCACAAATGAAACCGAACACACTCTGTCCATTTCAATTCCCGAAGCTGCCTGTACTGTCGAACAGATCATCCCGGACAATATAAACGTCAGAGCCAGAAGCCATGCACGTCCTTTTTTTATTTTTCCTGCAATCTTCACGTCTTACCCTCCTCCGAAACTTTATTTCATCTGTTTAAATCATTTTTTATTTCTGCCTTTTCTTTTAAAGAAATATCTCATCATCAAAATAATAAGTAATGTAACGGATAATCCAAGTATCAGATACAGCATATAATAATTCTGGACTGATTTCAACATGGAATCTACAGCTGTTGTCTCTGCTTCTTCTTCTCCATTATATGGAACTCTGGTTCCTCTGACCAGAAGTCTGTGACTGTTGACACCATAAGGCGTGCAGGTAAAAAGCGTCACCTGATCCTTGCCCTCTTCAATCTGAAGAGCTTGATCCAGAGTTTCTCTGTCATCCTTATCTACCATATCCAGAATCTCATCCACCTGATACGCCAGAACTTCATC
>URWL01000283.1 GCA_900551465.1 uncultured Blautia sp.
ATGTGGAAGGAGACAAGGCTCTGTTCAGTGTTTATTCTCTGTGCATTATTATTCCGTCCATAATTGGTGCAGCCTGTTTTCCTGTTCTGTTTCGTATTACTAATAATAAGGGAAGAGCGGCGTCTATTTTTGCATTATTTACAGGATTGAGCATGTTTGGCATGTATTTCTTTACGGTAAGGACTTCACCGGTTCCCTTTTATATTCTTTCCTGTCTAGCACAGTTCTTTTTCTCCGGATTCAATACGGCTATTTATGCGATTATTCCGGATTGTGTGGAGTATGGAGAATGGAAGACCGGACTGAGAAATGACGGGTTCCAGTATGCGTTTATCTCTCTTGGGAATAAAGTGGGTATGGCACTTGGGACTGCGCTTCTGGCAGCTGTTCTGGGTCATTTCGGATATGTGGCAAACCAGCCGCAGAATGCAGTGGTTACTGCTGTTATGAAACATTCCTTTACGACGATCCCGGGAGTTTTATGGATCATTACTGCGGCGGTTCTGTTTTTCTACAGACTGAACAAACGATATTACAATCAGATCGTAAAGGAAATTCAGGACAGAAAAAAAGCCTGAACAAAAACATCTCCCAAATCCTTCCTTGCCTGATCCCTGTGTCTGTGATATATTTGAATCATCAAATGTATATAAGGCGGGCAGATCGTGAAATCAGGATATTCAAAATGGAGAAAGCTGGATAATGCAGCGCTGGCATTTCCGCCGGCAACAGACAAAAATGATACCAGAGTCTTCCGGATGTACTGTGAGCTGACGGAAGAAATAAGCCCCCAGATCCTCCAGGACGCACTTGACAGGACAATGGAAAAATATCCATTGTTCCAGGTGGTTCTGAGGAAGGGGCTTTTTTGGTTTTATCTGGAGAGAAGAGACATCCGGGCAGTGGCAAAAGAGGAGAAAAAACCTCCCTGCAGCAGACTGTATATCCCGGATAAAAAGTCGCTTCTCTTTGAGGTTTCCTATTATGAAAACCGCATTAATTTTGAAGTTTATCATGCACTTACAGATGGAACAGGGGCAAGGAATTTTCTTCAGGAGCTGGTACAGAATTATCTGATTCTCCGGCATCCGGAGGCAGGACTTCCCTATATAAAAACAGAAGAAAAATCTACGTTCCGGGATCACGAGGAGGACAGTTTTTCTCAGTATTATTCCTCGGAAACACCTAAAAATAAAGAGAAAAATCCCCGGGCAGTGCCGCTGAAAGGCGCTATGCTCAGTCATGAGGAAATGGAAGTCCTGGAGATATCCATACCGGTAAAGGAGATTCTGGCAAAAGCCCGGGAATATGGAGCCTCGATCACTGCGTACCTGTCGGCGGTATTTATATGTTCTATCCATGAAGAGATTCCCAAAAACAGACAGAAGCGTCCTGTGACTTTGATGGTTCCTGTAAATCTGAGGAATTTTTTTCCGTCAGAGTCCATGGCAAACTTTTTTGGCTGGATTGAAGTAGGATATACGTTTACAGAAACTACAACCTTTCAGGATGTGCTTGAGGGTGTGAAAAAACAGTTTGAGGAAGAGCTGGTAAAAGAAAAGATTGCCATGCACATGAACGGCTATGTGCGTCTGGAAAAAAATCCTCTGATCCGTGCGGTTCCTCTTGAAGTGAAAAAGTATTTTCTGATGGTAGGCGCTGCCTGGGGAAGCCGCAGGATCACAACAGTATACTCCAATATTGGAGTGGTCCGCTTTCCAAAAGAATACGAACCCTATATCCAAAGATTTGGATTTTTTACCTGTACAGAGGCTTTGCAGCTCTGTTCCTGTTCCTATGGGGATGAGCTTCTTCTGGGCTTTACTTCAAAGATTCCGGGAGAGAGTATCCAGAGAAATTTCCTCAGATATTTGAGGGAAGATGAGATACCGTTCACAGAAGAAAGAAATGATTTTCCAGGGTGTCAGGAGGAACAAAAGCAGGAAGGGAAAAAAGCCTATCAGATCTTTTCTTTCCTTTGTCTTGCAGTGGCGGTAATCTGCGGAATGGTCAATTATATGATCTGGGATACGCTGAACTGGTTCTGGTTTGCTGCAGCGGGAAGCTTATGTGCATGGCTGGTTGTTTCTGTGGGATATACCAAACGGAGAAACATTTTGAAGAATGAAATGTGGCAGCTGATATTGATCACGACGATTGCTGTTTTGTGGGATAATTTTACCGGCTGGAGAGGCTGGTCGATTGATTTTGTGCTTCCTTTCGGGGCTATGGCTGTTATGGGCTCCATGCCGGTGATCGTTAAGGTGAATCATCTGGAAAAGGAAGAGTATCTGTTTTATCTGATCCAGGCAGGCATTGCCGGATGTATTCCCATAATCCTGGTGTGGATCGGACTGGTTCGTTTTCCGTATCCTTCGATAATTTGTGCCGGTATCAGCTTTCTGGTTCTGGCGGGACTGTTTATCTTTCAGAAAAAAAGTACGGTCAGGGAATTTCATAAGAAACTGAGAATGTAAAAAATCATAAAAAGGCTGTTGTAGGAACTGTGTCAGATGGGAGAAAAATCCCGTTGGCCAGGGCGTACAGCAGTCTTTTGTTTTACTGAAATTTTGTCATTTAGTACATGATTTTTGTCTCTTGTGTATACCGTATTTACAATTTCAGGTATAATGATTATAGTAAAAACAACAGGAGAGAGTGGCTGAAATGTACAGAATTGCAGTTTGTGATGATGAAAAAAATGTCCGGGATGAGATCAGAGATTTTATTCTGGAATGGAATTCAGAAGTAGAGCTAAAGGTGTTTTCTTCCGGAGAGGATTTGTTAGAAAATTATCTGTCTTATGACGCAGTTTTTCTTGATATCGATATGCAGGGAATGAATGGTATTGATACAGGAAAGTCAATTCGTCTTATAGACAGGGATGTAAAAATTGTGTATGTGACGGCCTACAGGGATTATGTGGCAGGGGCTTTTGGAGTTCATGCATTTCAGTATCTTTTGAAACCTGTAAACAGACGGGAGATCGTAAATGTTCTGGAAGAAATATTTCGATATATGAAGACCGCGGACAAAAAGATTATCCTGGATTTTCATACGGTTGATGGAATCGTCTGTCTTTCGGTAGATACTATTTATTTTTTTGAGTATGAGAACAGAAAGATACGGATTGTGACAGATAAAGAAGAATATTATATGGTGGAGCGCATTGGAAATGTGGCAAGACGGATGGAGAATTTTGGGTTTTCCATGCCTCATCAGAGCTTTTCCGTGAATATGCTTCATGTGAAAAACGTAAAAGGCCAGCATATTTATCTGGATAATGGAATGGAAATTCCTCTTTCCCAGAAAAAACAGAAAATATGGAAACAGGAGCTGACAGCCTGGCTGTCGGCACGGCTGGAGCGCCGGGGAGGATGAAGGAAATGGATTATGTATTATATTTCTTTTTTCAGATCATTGAGCTGTTTATCCATACAGGAAGCTTTATCTGGTTTTTATATTCCATGCC
>URWL01000284.1 GCA_900551465.1 uncultured Blautia sp.
AACTGAGTCCATTGGTGCGGTCGTCCAGATATGGTCTGTCAATCTGATTGGGATCGCCTAAAAGAATTATCTTCGTATCCTTTCCTGCACGTGTGATAATTCCCTTTATCTGCGCCGGAGTCATATTCTGTGCTTCGTCAATCACCAGATACGTTTTTATCAGGGATCTCCCTCTGATAAAGGTCAGCGCTTCTGTCTGGATCACTCCCCTGTCAAAAATCTCCTGTATCTTATCACTGAGCTCCTGTTCATTTAAATATCTTTCCTTATCATTGGAATCTACCAGCTGCTCCAGATTATCTATGATCGGCCTCATTAAAGGAGAAATCTTTTCCTGCTCATCTCCGGGAAGAAATCCGATATCGGAATCAAACAGTGCATTCGGTCTGCAGATAAGGATTCTCCGATACTCTCCGGATGGATGATTCATCAGCTTTTCCAGACCGACTGCCAGTGAATAAAAAGTCTTACTGGTCCCCGCCATTCCTTTTACAATCACAAGAGGTGCTTTCTCTGCCGGCTGCATCAATGCTTCCTGAAGAAAATACTGTCCTACATTTCTGGGACTGACACCATACGGTGCAGCTTTTTTATACTCAAGTTTTCGTATCATCCCCTTTTCGACTCTTCCCAACTGAGTCTTTTTTGAAGACTGATCTGCTTTTAATATAATAAATTCATTTTCAAACAATTCCGGGCAAATACTTTTTCCATTTTCATCACAGCAATAAACGTTTTGTACAGGAATACCCTTTTTCTTAAATTCTTTAAACAATTCTTCCGGAACAAAAACTTCTTTTCGCCCAAGATACTGTTCTTCATGTCCGGCAACCTGCTCCGTGGTAAAATCTTCTGCCTGAATACCAAGAAGCTGGGCTTTTATACGTAAAAGAATATCTTTTGTTACAAGAATCACCTGTTCTTCTCTTTCTTTTGCCAGGCCCACACAAATCTTCAGAATCCTGTTATCAGATTTATATTCAGGCAGATCCGAAGGCAGTTCAACATTACGATAATTTTTTTCTACACGCAGTATACCTCCCTGCTCCGTCTCCACACCTTCAATCAGATTACCTTTCCCTCTGTATGTTTCAAGAATACGAATCGCTTTCCGTACATTTGCGCCTTTTTCCCCTTCATCCTTTTTCAGATTATCAAGCTCTTCCAGTACCGTCATTGGCAGAATCACTTCATTTTCTTCAAAGCACTCAATGGCATACGGCGCCTGAATCAGGACATTAGTATCAAGTACATACGTTTTTTCCATAAAAAGCTCCTTCTTACATATTTAAAACTTTACAATGTGAAACCTGTCTCCGTTATAAAATTTTTTATATGTTATCACTATATCGTATAATCTAATGGTCTGTTATTATAAAATTCATGTAAAGAACAAAGCAGCCAGCCTGTTTCCATAGGCCAGCTGCTTAAAATCTTTTATCCTGTATTTAATTATTTAACACTCTGTAATTCTCTTTTTTATCATACTCTTTATGGATTCATATTCATTTCATTCTTTATATAATACAAATGCTTCATAAGGTCTCAGAACAGAATTTCTGTCAAATACCGTTCTTCCCAGATTTGTGATCAGACACTGCGCTCCTGCAAATTCTTCCGGGATCTCCATCTCTGCATCCTGATCACTGAAGTTGCAGACTGTCAGAAGTTTTTTTTGATCCAGTTTTCTTGTATAAGCAAAAATCTTATCGTCATCACGACAAAGAGCCTCAAAGGATCCATAAACAATGATCTCTTTTTCTTTACGAAGGCGGATCAGTTTCTGATAATAATGAAAAACCGAGGCTGGATCGCCCAGCTGCTGCGCTGCATTGATTTCCTTATAATTGGAATTTATTCTGATCCATGGTTCCCCGCTTGTAAAGCCGCCCTGCGCAGAATCATTCCACTGCATAGGCGTCCTTGCATTGTCACGGCTTCTGAGCATCAGGCATTTCATCATATATTCAGGTGTCATAATCCCTGCTTCTGTCAGCTCTGTAAAGAAATTTATGCTTTCAATGTCACGATAATCTTCCAGTTTATCAAAGTACGCATTGGTCATTCCAAGCTCTTCTCCCTGATATACATACGGAGTTCCCTGCATCATGTGCAGACAGGTTGCCAGCATTTTTGCAGATGTTTCTCTGTAGGCAGGGTTATCATTTCCAAATCTGCTGACACTTCTTGGCTGATCATGATTTCCCAGAAACAGGCTGTTCCATGCCTTTCCCTGCAGTTCTTCCTGCCATTTGATCATGGTCTTTTTAAAATCCCTGAAGTTAAATTTTGCCGTTGTCCACTTTCCATAATCACCGCAGGCATCTTCTACATGCTCAAACTGAAATACCATGTTTAACTCATTCCGATCTTCTCCGGCATACTTCTGCGCTTCTTCAATGGTAACACCGGAAGTCTCACCAACCGTCATTATATCATACCTGGAAAGCACTTCTTTATTCATTTCCTGCAGAAATTCGTGGATTCTCGGGCCATGCACACAATATGGATTAAAATCCCCATAAAGCCCGTTCTTAACCTCTCCATCCGGAAATGCCTGATTTTTTGAGATCATACTGATAACATCCATTCGGAAGCCATCGATCCCTTTTTTACACCAGAAAGTCATCATATCATAGACTTCCCGGCGCACCTTTTCATTTTCCCAGTTAAGGTCCGGCTGCTTCTTTGAAAACAGATGCAGATAATACATCTGCTTCTTCTCATCATATTCCCATGCAGAACCGCCGAATACTCCGCCCCAGTTATTTGGTTCTTTTCCGTTGACCGGGTCTTTCCAGATATAATAGTCACGGTACGGATTATCCTTGGATTTACGGCTTTCTATAAACCAGTTATGTTCGTCAGACGTATGATTGACTACCAGATCCATCAAAACTTTAATGTCCCTTTTATGTGCCTCTGAAAGCATTTCTTCATAATCTTCCATAGTTCCGTAGTCTTCATATATCCTGCGGTAATCCGAAATGTCATATCCGTTATCGTCCTGAGGAGACTCAAGCATTGGCGAGATCCACAGCACATTTACACCAAGTTCTTTCAGATAATCAAGCTTTTCTATAATTCCTTTAATGTCTCCAATGCCGTCTCCGTTGCTGTCTTTAAAACTTTTTGGGTAGATCTGATAGACTACGCTTTCTTTCCACCATTTTTTCTCCATGTTGAGCCTCCTGTTATTTCCATATTTATTTTACTTCACTGCACCAGCTACAACACCATTCATGATCCATTTCTGACAGAAAATATAAATATCTGTCCTGTTTCCTTTTGGTAGTTTTACTATAAATCAGATTTCCCTGTAAAATCAATAGGTTTCTCGAGAAACTAACATTCTATCTAAACATTATCCAATGATTTTATGCATATTGAACAAAAGAAAAACTCTGTCATTCTCTGACAGAGTCTCTCTTAACCAGATACACCGGACTTTTTACGTTCATTTCTTC
>URWL01000285.1 GCA_900551465.1 uncultured Blautia sp.
GATGCAGGAGTTCATGCACTGGGAAATGTAGCGGTATTTGATACCAATACAAGGATACCGGGAGAAAAAATATCTTATGCATTAAACCAGAGACTTCCTGAGGATATCCGGATCCAGCTATCGGAGGAAGTAGAACCGGATTTTCATCCAAGGTACTGTGACAGCGAAAAAACATATGAATACAGGATACTGAACAGGAAGTTTCCGGTTCCCACAGAGCGTCTTTATTCGTACTTTTACCATTATAAGCTGGATGTGGCAAAGATGCAGGAGGCAACCTCCTATCTGATCGGACGTCACGACTTTGCCAGCTTCTGCGGAACAGGAGCTCAGGTAAAATCAACAATCCGTACAGTGACCGGGATCGATGTATGGAGAGATGGAGATATTGTTACGATCAGGGTTTCAGGAGAAGGCTTTCTGTATAACATGGTGCGGATCATTGCCGGGACGCTGATACAGGTAGGAAACGGACAGTATCCGCCGGAACGTGTCCGTGATATTCTGGATGCCTGTGACAGATCTGTGTCCGGACCTACGGCTCCGGCTCATGGACTGACTTTAATGGGAATTGAATTTTTTGACTGAACAGAATAAAAAACAGCTATTAAATGTGCAATGGGGCAGAAATCCTGAGGGAGTGTGTCCCGTTGCATATTTTTCTGTATAAATGTATATGGAATTCTGAGGGAGAATATGCTAAAATCGAGTTTAATGTTTTACAGGAAATAAATGAGGAAAGAGGAGATGTGAGATTATATGATTGAATTGTTGGCTTCTTTATTCATCAGGGACAGACGAAATTATACTTCACCTGCTGTCCGTCAGTCCTATGGAACACTTTGCGGGGCGGTAGGTATCGGTCTGAACATTCTGCTGTTTTTGGGAAAATGGATTGCAGGATTTTTAAGTGGTTCCATTGCGATCACTGCGGATGCATTTAACAATCTGTCAGATGCAGGATCGTCCATTATTACCTTAATCGGATTTCGTATTTCCGGACAGAAACCGGATCCGGAGCATCCTTTCGGACATGGAAGGATGGAATACATTTCCGGTCTGCTGGTTTCGGTAGCCATTCTGATCATGGGATTTGAACTGGTGAAATCCTCAGTAGAAAAACTGTTTCATCCGGAACCGGTTGAGAGCAGTCCGTTGATCATTGGTATACTGGCTGCATCTATTCTTGTAAAAGTATATATGTTTTATTATAACCGTGCAGTAGGGAAAAAAATTGAAAGCGCTGCCATGCATGCAACGGCCATGGACAGCTTAAGTGATACCATATCCACAGCACTTGTGCTTGCAGCAACTCTTATCAGCCAGTATACAGGCCTTCTTCTTGACGGCTGGTTTGGTGTTCTGGTAGGACTTTTTATTCTTTATACCGGAGCATCTACCATTAAAGAGACTATGGATCTTCTTCTGGGACAGCCGCCAAAGGAGGAGTTTATTGACGAGATTCATGAGATTGTAGTATCTCATGATCTGGTTTATGGAATTCACGATCTGATTGTTCATGATTATGGTCCGGGGCGTTTGATGATCTCCCTTCATGTGGAAGTAGATTCAGAAGGTGATATCCAGGCTATTCATGAACAGATTGATCATATTGAAAATGAACTTCAGGAAAAACTGCATTGTTCAGCTACCATTCATATGGATCCGATTGTGACCAATGATGAAGAAGTGGTGGAAATGCGGCAAAAAGTAAATGATATCGTGCGGGAAATCGATCCAATGTTCAGTATGCATGATTTTCGCATGGTAAAAGGTCCAACCAGTACAAATCTGATTTTCGATGTGTCTGTGCCAAGTGGATGCAGCAGTACAGATAATGAGATTATAAACAGTCTGAAGGATAAGATCCGAAAAATTCCCGGAAGTAAATATTTTCCGGTGATCCAGATCGATCATGAGTATTACTGATCTTTCACAGTAGTATGAAACCGCAAAACAGGAGAAGCTCAGAGTTTCTGGCTCAGCCGTTCAAGAAGATCCCCCTGAAGATAATAGGTGGTTTCATAATGAAGGAACGCCATGGAATTTTCATCCCACAGCAGCATCAGCTTAGGCGGAAATTCCTCATCCCCTTCCCAGAACTGAAGCAGTACGGGAAAGTAGGAAGTGACTGGAATCATGCAGGTGAGATCTGCACTGGCAAAAGATTTTTGAGGGATTCCTCCAAGAGATACACATGCTTTTTGCAGTTGCTGGATATGATTCTGAAAGAGAACGGCATATTTTTGAGAAAAGCCCAGAGCATCAGGACCTCCCATAACAGCAAATTTACTAACAGGACACCAGCTTCCGGATAATCCGGGAGCTGTTTCTGTTTTGGGATAACATAAGAGATCATAGATGGTCATTACAGTGTCGTAACGGCGGCATTCTCTCCATATATCTTCTGTGAGGTTTTCCTGTATCTGTCCGGTCTTCCGGCTGATCCGGTATGGAGTGTGGAGATAATCCAGATAGATCCACATTTCGTCTGCGGTCAGATGAAACCGCCGGATCAGCATTTCCTGGTCATATTCCATAAAAATTTTTTTTCCGATATCTACCTGAAGATCATAGTTGGAAGAGAGATTTTTCTTGTTCATTGGGAACTCCTTTTTTATCTGTATGGAAGATAGTTTTGCGAAGAATCTGTCGGTTGAAGGTTAAATGCATGGTCATCATTTCTTTTGCCCAGGAAGCATCGTGCTGTTTTAATGCTTCCAGGATATCTCTGTGTCGGGCAACTGTTTCGGGCGCTTTTTCACGTCCAGTGTACTGAATAAACAGTTCGGTAGCTTTGCGGATGATGGGAATAAGATTGGGAGCAACCAGATTTCCGCTGGCTTCTGCAATGCAGATATGAAATTCCACATCTTCTTCTGCGCGAATCTGCCCCTGAGAGGAGAGAAAATCGGCTTGATTACAGAGTTTTTCTAATAAATTAATTTGACTGGAAGTAATATTCTGTGCAGCCAGAAATGCAATTTGAGGTTCTACCATCATACGGAATTCCAGAAGATCCCAGGTTAGTTTTTTCTTATCAGTAATAAAGCTTAAACCAAGGGGATCCTCTGTGATTCCTTTTTTTTTGGAAATATAAGTTCCAGAGCCCTTGTGTACTTCCAGAACGTTTCTGGACACAAGGATTTTGACAGCTTCTCTAATAGTTCCTCTGCTGACATTTAGTTTTTTTGCCATTTCTAACTCTGTTTCAATACGGTCGCCGGGTTTCAAATTCTGCTTCTGAATATAATCATTTATTTGATCGGCGATGGTTTTCGCAAGACTTGTATTTTTAGATTGATTATTTTTAATGGTTTTCTCCATAACGTCTCCAAATATAATATGTATTTTTTGTAGTGTACCTTTTTTTGGCAGATACGTCAATAATGGGTTCATTATTTTGTAAAATATGCCTATAGCTAATTATATAAGAACTGTCTCTTATACACATCTGACG
>URWL01000286.1 GCA_900551465.1 uncultured Blautia sp.
AGGAAAGAAATACGTGGAGGCTGCGAAAGCAGTAGACCGCGCAACATTATATGATACCGCAGAGGCTATCAGCCTTGTGAAAAAAACAGCAGTTGCTAAGTTTGACGAGACTATCGAAGTTCATATCCGTACAGGCTGCGATGGACGTCATGCAGATCAGCAGATCCGTGGTGCAGTTGTTCTGCCTCATGGAACTGGTAAAAAAGTTCGTGTTCTTGTATTTGCTAAGGATGCAAAAGCTGAGGAAGCAAAAGCTGCAGGAGCTGAATTCGTAGGAGCTGAGGATCTGATTCCGAAGATCCAGAACGAAGGATGGCTTGATTTTGACGTTGTTGTTGCTACACCGGACATGATGGGCGTTGTAGGACGTCTGGGTCGTGTACTTGGACCAAAAGGTCTTATGCCAAACCCGAAAGCCGGAACTGTAACTATGGACGTTACAAAAGCGGTTCATGATATCAAAGCAGGTAAGATTGAGTATCGTCTTGACAAAACCAATATCATCCATGTTCCGGTAGGTAAAGCATCCTTTACTGAGGAACAGTTAAGCGACAACTTCCAGACGCTTATCGAAGCTATCGTTAAGGCTCGTCCGAGCACTCTGAAAGGTCAGTATCTGAGAAGCGTAACAATCGCTCCGACAATGGGACCTGGTGTGAAGATCAACCCGGCGAAATTAGCTTAATAAATGTAAAAAAGAGCATTCCTTTTGAGGAGTGCTTTTTTATTTATCAGGAAAGCAGTATATTCTGTACTGAAAAAGAAGCTTGAATCAGGAGCGATTTATGATAAAAAGAAAAACACCTATTCAAAAAGAAATGCTCCTTTTGAAAAAACAGGAACAGAGATTTCTGGAACGTCATCAGGAAAAAGAGAACAGCCGGCTGAACAGATTTCTGGAGGACAAAATTCCGGATAAGCTGCAGGAAACATTGGAAAAAGCGTTTTCCAATGCTTTTAAGCTTATTTTTATAAAAGGAGTTTCTATTATTGAAAAGACCTACAAAAAAGAAGAAATGGAAAAAGATTTTAAAATCCATGATTATGCCAACCAGATAAAAAATGACAGAAAGTCTCTAAAAACAATGCGGAAGCAGGCTGGCTCGGCCGGCAAATGGAATACAGCAGCTTCCGGCGCTGCAGGAATCGGAATGGGACTGATAGGAGTTGGAATTCCGGATATTCCGGTATTTACCGGTTTTCTGTTTCGCAGTATTTATCAGACTGCATTGAAATACGGATATTCTTATGATACAGAAACAGAAAAAAAGTGGATACTTCTGCTGATCCAGGGAGCCACTGCATATGGAGAAGAACAGAAGAAGGCAAATGAGATGGTAGATGCCTATCTGATGGATGAGAAGGCATTGGATGGATGCTCTCTGGATAAAATCATAGAAGAAACAGCGGGACTGCTTTCGAAAGAACTGCTTTATATAAAGTTTCTTCAGGGAATTCCTGTTGTGGGAGTGGCAGGGGGAGCTTTTGATGTGAAGTATATGAAGGAGATTACTGCCTATGCAGAATTGAAATATCGGAAACGATATTACAGATCCTTTGCAGAATATGATAAAATATAAACGGACTATATGTATTTTAGAGTGAATTTCCAGATTGTATTTTTATAATAAATGGAAAATTGTAAAGGAAAGAGAGGGCTTATGGTGGACAAAAGAGGATACAGAAGCAGAAAAAGAATGCGAAGGCAGAGAAGGACGCTTCTTTTTGTACTTGCTGTAGTTTTTATATTTTTTGGAATGGAACTGGTGGTCCAATGGGGTGCCGGAATGGGTTCCTGGCTGGAAGAAATGAAAAAACCTGTAGTAAAAGAACTTGATATAAGCGGGATCAACAGTCCTTATGCAATTTTAATCCAGGCCCGAAACGGAAAAACCGTGGGAGATATCAATGGAGAACAGAGGATATATCCGGCATCATTGACAAAAATGATGACCTGTCTTACTGCGATAGAAGAAATCGGGAATCTGAATAAAGAGATTACCTTGACTCAGGAAATGTTTGCAGGACTTTATGAGCAAAATGCCACACAGGCAGGATTTCAGCCGGGAGAGACAGTCAGAGCTGTTGATCTTTTATACGGAGTAATGCTTCCTTCCGGTGCTGAATGCTGTATTGCCCTTGCAGATACCATTGCAGGATCAGAGGAAGGTTTTGTAGAATTAATGAATAAAAAAGCAGATAAACTGGGAATGAAGGATACACATTTTATGAACTCTACAGGACTGCATGATCTGGAACACTACAGTACAGCCGGAGATATGGCAGTTCTTCTGAAGGCTGCGCTGAAAAATGATACCTTCCGGGAAATTATCGAAAGTCCCTGGCATTCTACGCCTCCTACAAATATCCATCCGGATGGGATTACTTATTACAGCACAATGTTTAAGAATCTTTCTGATCCGGCAGTCACAGGAGGAAAGATCATGGGAGGAAAGACCGGCTATACCGGAGAGGCAGGACATTGTCTGGCAAGCTTTGCCGAGATTGAAGGCGTGGAGTATATTCTGGTTACAGCAGGCGCTTCCAATGAAAGCGGATCAACACCTCATATTGCAGATGCAGTGACAGTGTATAACCGCGTGGGAGAAGCGGCACAGTAAATTTCTGTTTGTGAGGGTAGGGCGGAATATTATTTTTTGCCTGTAAAGGATATGCAGGATCAGATTTCTATGATCCTGCATTACATTTTCCAGACAGCACTGCACATGATCTGCTTTTTTTCATATGCATCGTCTGTGGGTAATAAGAAACTTAAATCCGCGCCACTTCCACAAACAGAAATTTAGTAATTTTCTACTTTACGTTCAAAATAAGCTTTTGGATGTGCGCATACCGGGCAGATTTCCGGAGCTTCTTCGCCCATGTGGATATATCCGCAGTTACGGCATTTCCAGCCAAGAGGAGCATCGCCCTTAAAGGTTTTGTCAGCTTTGTAGGATTCCAGAAGCTTTTTGTAGCGGGCTTCATGAGCGGCTTCTACTCTGGCAACACCTTCAAATTTTTCTGCCAGCTCTTCAAAACCTTCTTCCCGGGCTTCTCTTGCCATACGGGCATACATATCTGTCCACTCAAAGTTTTCGCCTGCTGCAGCATCTTCCAGATTGGATTCAATGTCATGGATGCCGTGGAATTCCTTGAACCACATTTTTGCATGCTCTTTTTCCTGATCTGCTGTTTCCAGATAGAGAGCTGCCAGCTGTTCATAGCCGGCTTTTTTTGCAGCTGAAGCAAAGTAAGTATATTTATTTCTTGCCTGGGATTCCCCGGCAAAGGCTTCCATCAGGTTTTTTTCTGTTTTGGTTCCGGTATATTTTGACATAGATGATCCTCCTTATTTGAAATTATAATGATAAAAGAAAACCCCGGAGAAGCTGATATGCTCCCTTCTAGGTAGACAGTTAAAATAATAAAACTGTTTATCAAGG